>DPWD01000196.1:344-9132 GCA_003526465.1 Hyphomonadaceae bacterium | reverse complement strand
AATTCCTCGACCGTGAACTTCTCCGGCACGTAGCCCGCTTCCTGGTGCACCTCCGCGACACGGCGATAGTCGCGCTTGAGGAAGCCGTACAAAATCTCGGCGAGGTAACGGCGCTCCTTCTGGCCAATGCGGCCCATGATGCCGAAATCGACGATCCAGAGCTTGCCGTCCTTGCCATACATGAGGTTGCCCTCGTGCATGTCGGCGTGGAAGAAGCCGTAATCGAGCGCGGCGGCGAGAAAGCCGCGGGTGATGGCGATGGCGAGCGCGCCGCGGTCGGCGCCGGCTTTGTCTAGCCCCTTGGAATCGGTCAGCGGCACGCCGTCGATCCAGTCGAGCGTCATCACCCGTTTCGACGAGCGCATCCAATCGATGTTCGGAACCGTGAGGTAGCCGTCCTTCTCCGCCACTTCGCGGAACTCGGCCGCCGCACCTGCTTCCAGGCGCAGGTCCAATTCGCGCTCGGTGGCGGCGGCGACCGTATCGATGAATTGCACCGGTTCCAGCCGGCGCGATTGTTTGGAGAATAATTCGATGCCTTGCGCCAGGAAACGCAGCGCGCCCATTTCCTTGGCCATCTTCTTCTCGATGCGCGGGCGCAGCACCTTGATGGCGACGACGCCGTGGCGCGGCACGATGCCCTGATGCACTTGCGCGATCGAGGCGGCGGCCATGGCTTCGGAGACGCCTGAAAACACTTCCTCGGTGCCGCCGAGTTCGGAATTGATGGTGTCAAGCGCGATGGTGCGTGAGAACGGGGGCAGCTTGTCCTTGAGGCGTCCCAGTTCCTGGGCGACGGTAACGCCGATCATGTCGGGCCGGGTGGCCAGGAATTGGCCGACCTTGACGTAGGCCGGGCCCAGCCGTTCGAACGCCTTCGCCAGCCGCGCGCCAACGGTGCGTCCGCGATTGCGCTTGGCAAATATGCGCAACAGCGTGTGGGTCGCCTGCAGCGATACCGGGTAGCGCTCGTAATATTCCTCCGGCAGCAGCACGTCGTAGCGCGCCAGCGTTCCCGCTACTCGCAGCAATCGCCAGGAATGTCCGAGCCAGGAAAACACTAAAGCGACCAACCCCAATGCAGCGCCACAACGCCGCCAGCCATGTTGCGATAGGCCGCGCGCGCAAACCCCGCCGCCCCGATCATAGCCAAGAAGCGTTCCTGATCCGGAAACCGGCGGATGGATTCCACCAGATATCTGTAGGAATCCGGGTCGTCCGCGAGCAATTTCCCCAGCGCCGGGATCGCCTTAAAGGAGTAGAAATCATAAACCGGCTCGAGCCCGCCGATGGCGAGGCGCGAGAATTCCAGGCAATAGAAGCGCCCGCCGGGCTTCAGGACGCGCTTTGCCTCGCGCAGCACCGCTGGGATATCGGTGCAATTGCGGATGCCGAAAGAGATGATGTAGGCGTCGGCGGCGCCGTCATCGACGGGCAGGCGCTCGGCGTCGCCCTCATGCCAGTAAAGCCCATCTTCACCACGTTTGCGCCCGGCCTCTAACATTTCGGCGTTGATGTCGATGACGTGGATTTCGGGAGGCTCAAGGCCGCGGCGCTTGGCGGCGGCGTCGCCTAACTTCTTCAGCCGCCGGGCGATGTCGCCGGTGCCGCCCGCCACGTCGAGGATCAGTTCGCCCGGTTGGGGATTGAGTTTCGCCGCCGCGGCGTCCTTCCAAAGCCGGTGCATGCCCCCCGACATGGCGTCGTTCATCAGGTCGTATTTGGAGGCGACGGAGGAAAATACGCCCCTGACGCGTGCGGCCTTCTCGGCCTTGGGCACGTCCTGGAAGCCGAAGGAGGCGGTGTCGGTGGGCATGGGGGGAGCATAGCTGTGTGGATGGGATTGCGCTATGCGACCGGAGACACGGTGATTGGGGGCCAGACATGTTGGTAACCGGCTCGAAAATTGCGCTGAGCCTGTCGATTGCCACAGCTCTGCCGCTCGGCACGCGTCGTCGGAAACGGGGTTTCCGGCAATTGCTTGCGGGTCCACCTGCATTTACGCTTCTGCTATGCTCACTCCGCTCTCAATACTGTCGCGCAGGGATGCCGTTCGCACTTTTGGCACCGGGCAACAACATTATTGCGACGGCCAGTTCGTGTCGACACCGACGGACGTGGTTTGCCTGTTTGAGCAGGAATCGATCACCCTGAGTTCGCCGCGAGGCGTGGATTGGGTTCCGAAGAAACACTACAAGGTTAATACATGGACGGTAGACGGCCCGCCGGTGTGGATGCCCGCCGCGCCAGAAGGCCGGTACCAAATATTCCTACGCTTCGCAGCTGACGACTACCGGTACCTTGGCGCCGCTCACCTAAGCGGGCATTCACACGGCGTTTGGCCCCGGGCTCACTTTGAATTTGAGCAAAAACTAACGAAGCCTGATTGGATTCGTTTGGGTGGCCACGAGGGCTGGCAAGTATGGGGAGATTGTTCCGCACAGCTCTTACCCACCGAGTTGGAGAAGTTCGACGCGATCCTAGCGGGCGACGGATCAGGACACCTGCACATAGGCATGCGGGGCTACGAGGATGATGAGCTCTTCTATCGGACGAATGGCCAACGCGCTCAGATGATTTACAATCGTCGGCGCGCGGTTGGCGAATTGCCTCGTGACGAAAGCCCGGTGATCTTTCGCCGAGGCTCAAACGGCGTTGGCGGCTACACATCCGCGGAATTGACGCTGCCAGCTGGACTCGCCGCAGCGGCCACACGCGAGTATTTCGTGCAAGGGGAACTTCCTGAGTGGCTTACCCGGGAGACAATCGGCGAAGGGGACGAATGGCTTTTCAAAGAATCCATCACATCTCTTCGCCATCTCTTCGGCCATTCGCTGGCGGAAGCAACGGCGCTATTAGAGAAGTTTTTGACCCTCTGGAGCGAGCGACAAGCGACCTTAAGTGGTTCCGAGTCGGTAAGCGAATTTTTCGGGCACGAGGCTCCCGAGGGCGCTGCGTACGAAATTCAGTGGTGGGCGGGCTTAGGTAACGCGCCTGGATCGCTCGATTTTCTCGCTTGGCGCCAAATGGACTACGAGCGACGCAAAGAGCCCGGCGCCAATCTTCGGAAACTGAGCCAATGAGCAAATCAACTTATCCCCCCAAACTCCCAACTTCGATTAAAGCTGCCGCACAGCGATTGGCGAAGGAAGACCTCGTGTCGCTGAACCAATGGATCGCGACAGCGGTGGCGCAGAAAATTGGCGCGGTGGAGACAGCGGCCGAGTTTTGGCAGAACGGGCGAAACGCGGTTCCCTCAAGGATTTCGACGAGATCATGCGCCGTGTTCCCAGCCGCCCACCCATGCCGGGCGATGAGATCGAGCAAGCGTGCCTGAACTTCCCGAGGTCGAAACCGTGCGGCGGGGGCTGGCGCCGCATCTGGTCGGTGCGCGCATTGCGCAGGCGCAGACCAAGCGCCCAGATTTGCGCTTTCCGTTTCCTCCGCGTTTCGCCGCGCGGCTCAAGGGCAGGCGCATCGAGGCGCTGACGCGGCGCGCGAAGTATTTGTTGGCTGAATTGGACGATGGCGCCGTCTGGGTGACGCATCTCGGCATGACTGGGCGCTGGTCCGTCGCAGGGTTGAAGCAACAGCCCGGCGACTTCTACTACGCCGAACCGCCGAACCCAGCGCATACCCATGTCGTGATCGAGATGGAAAAAGGCGTCCGCCTGGAATTCAACGATCCGCGCCGCTTCGGCTATATGGATCTGATCGCGCGCGATGCGTTCGATGCGCATCCTTGGTTCAAAGACCTTGGCCCCGAGCCGCTCGGCAACGGATTTCACGCGCCGTATCTCGCCGAAGCTTTCGCCGGAAAAAAGGCCAACGTGAAAGCAGCGCTTCTGGATCAACGCGTGGTCGCCGGGCTGGGCAACATCTACGTCGTCGAAGCGCTGCACCGCGCCGGCATCGCGCCGGCGCGCGCGGCGGGAAGTGTGTCGAAACAGCGCCTGGAAAAACTTGCCCCCGCGATCCGCGCCGTGCTGGAGGAAGCGATTGCGGCGGGGGGTTCGACGCTGAGCGACTACGCCAGCGTCGATGGCAAACAAGGTGGCTTCCAGCAGCGCTTCCGCGTGTACGACCGCGAAGGGGAAAAGTGCGTCACGCCGAACTGCGGCGGCGTCATCAAACGCGCCGTGCACAGCGGACGCTCTACGTTCTGGTGCGCGAAGTGTCAGCGTTGACATGCTGGAGCGCCGGCCCCCCCGCCGGCCAACACCAATGTTTGTGATTGGGAGCGTGGGGCGCCGCTCGCACGTGCGACGGGCGGCGCGCGTGCCACCTCCATATTGATTTTCCCGCGCGCCCGGCCCATTCCCTCGCCTCATGCCCTACGAAAACATCCTCACCGAAACCGATGCCGGCGTCGCGATTGTCCGCCTCAATCGCCCCAAGGCGCTCAATGCGTTGAACGATGCGCTGATCGCGGACCTGAACGCCGCGCTTGACGGCTTCGAGGCCGATGACGCAATCGGCTGCATCATCATCACCGGTTCTGAGAAGGCCTTCGCCGCCGGCGCCGACATCAAGGATATGGTCGACGGCCAGTTCAGCGATTTCTACAAGCGCGATCCGTTCGCCAACCTCGAGCGCGTGCCGCGCTGCCGAAAGCCAGTGATCGCCGCGGTCTCCGGCTATGCGCTCGGCGGGGGCTGCGAGCTCGCCATGATGTGCGACTTCATCATTGCCGCGGAGAACGCCAAATTTGGCCAGCCCGAGATTACGCTTGGTGTCATGCCAGCCTGGGGCGGCTCGCAGCGGCTGACGCGCTCCATCGGCAAAGCCAAGGCGATGGACCTCTGCCTCACCGGCCGAACGATGGACGCCGCCGAAGCTGAGCGCGCGGGCCTGGTCGCGCGCATTGTCGCCACCGATAAACTGATGGATGAAGCGCTCGCTGCGGCGAAGAAGATCGCGGCGATGGGCCGGCTCGCACTGATCGCCAACAAAGAGGCGGTGAATGCTGCGTTCGAGACGCCGCTGAACGAGGGCCTCAAACTCGAACGTCGGCTGTTCTACGGGCTTTTCGCCACCGAGGACCAAAAAGAGGGCATGGCCGCCTTCATCGAAAAGCGCCCGCCGGCGTTCAAGCACAAGTAGACTGACGCTGCTGAAAAGTGACAGGCCGACCCGGCGCTCTGAGCTACTGGGCGTCTCGTCGGTTATGGCTGCGATCATCGGACCGCTCCGGGCGCGCCGGCCTGTCGTTGATGAGATAGGCTTTTGGCGCGTGGCAACAAGTCAGCTTCGATACAGCTTCGAGCTACATTTGACCTCCCCTTGCCCCTCCGCTATAGCCCCGCGCTTCGTTTCTGAAACCACAAGCTGGAACTCCTGACGCCATGGCGAATACCAAGTCCGCGAAGAAAGCCGAACGCCGCAACACCCGCCGCACCGTGGCGAACAAGGCGCGCCGGACGCGGATGCGCTCCTCGTGGCGGTCGGTGGAAGAGGCGGTCGCCGCTGGCGACGCCAAGAAGGCCCAGGAAGCGCTGAAGGCCGCCGAGTCGGAGACCATGCGTGCGGTCTCCAAGAAGGTGGCGCCAAAGAATACCGGCGCGCGCAAGATTTCGCGCTTGTCGAAGCGGGTGGCGGCCCTGTCCGGCCCGAAATTGGCCCCCTGAGAGCGCAACTCTAGGGCGTTTTGCCGCGTTAAGCTTCCATGACGTTTTCATAGCGAAACTGTTTGGAAACAGTGAATATTCATGCCCGAAGCATACCCAAATCCTTGTTTGAAGGGGACTATTTATCTGTTGTATTTCAATAGGTTATGCTGCTTGCGACGCAATTGTGGATATTGACGAAAAAGTAAAGCCCACCGCCCTTGACCCCGCCCTTGGTTTTAGGTCATCGTTTCTTGCGTCAGGCGAATTAGGCGCTTGGCATTTTCCGGTAGCGCTGGTGCGTGAGCATCGGGCCGAACGCAGTGTTCGGCCCCAGAGGAGGGGTTTTGCCCTGCATCGCGGGGCGCTGACGGCAAGCAAATTTCGTCGTTCTGAGGCAAGGGGTTGGCTGATGGACCAGCAAGAAGAACATGCTCGCGAAGGGTCCGCGGGTTCGGGGGCGGCGCGCGCTTACGATAAGGTGCGTAAGGAATTGTTGACAGAATTCGGGGCGGATTTTTATCGCTCCTATATCGATCCGCTGCGGCTGGTGGCCGAATGGAACGGCGCGCTGCTGTTTCGCGCCGGTTCCCAGGTGGCGCGCGAGCGGCTGCGCCAGCTCGTGCAGCACCGGCTTGAGGCGCGTCTGCGGGCCTACGAGCCCAAGCTCGGACCTGTCGAGATTCTCCTGGAGCACGAAATCCCGGAAGACGTCCGCGCGCTGGCCGACGCCCGGCTCGAGCAAGCGCGGAACAGCGCCAAGCCGGCCGCCACGCAGGGGCAATCCTTCTTGTTCGAGACCTTTTGCGAGGCGCCCTCGAACGATCGTGCACTCGCGGTCGCGCGGATGATCGCGGACGGAACCGCCACCTTTCCGGTGTGGCTGGTGCATTCTCCGCCAGGGTGCGGCAAATCGCATCTCTTGAGCGCCATTGCCTGCGAGCGAAAGCTGCGCATGCCTGAGTGCCGGGTGCTGCTGCTGACTGGCCAGGATTATCTTGAAGGTTTTCAGTCCGCTTTGCAAAAACGCGATTCCGCCGGGTTCAAGGAATTCGTGCGCGCGCCGGAACTGCTTTTGATCGACGACTTTCATCGCATCTGTGGCAAGCGCATGACCGAGGTCGAGGCGTTCGACACCATTCACGAAGTGACGCGGCGCGGAGGCCAAGTCGTGCTCGCCGCCAATCATGGCGCGGAAGGCCTTGAAGGACTTGATGAAACGCTGCGTTCGAAGCTGAAAGGCGCGGCTTCGTGCGAAATTCACGAGCCGGATGCTGAGTTGCGTCGGCGCATCCTTGGCGTGCGCGTGCGTCATCACGCTATGGCCTCGCCAGGGTTCAGCGTTGCAGCTGACGCTCTTGATTTCATCGCGGAGCGCATGCATGTGACCGGCCGCGAACTTGACGGCGCGGTCTGCCAGTTGCTGATTGAATGGAAGATCTCGGGAGGTAAAGAAGTGACGCTTGAAGCCGCTACCAATGCCCTGCAGAACAAATTGTCGGACGCTGCGGAGAAGCGGATCACAGTGCAGCTGGTGCAGAAAGTGGTGGCGCGGCACTTCGCCATGAGCACGCAGCAATTGTTGGAGCGCACGCGCCGTCACACCATTGCACGCCCGCGGCAGGTGGCGATGTTTCTCGCCTGCAAAATGACGCACGCCTCGTTGCCGGATATCGGCCAACGCTTCGGCGGCTTCGACCACACCACCATCATGTATGCGCGCGACCGTATCGGCGCGATGATGGAGAAGGACCCCGCGTACAAGGCCGAGATCGAGGCGATCGCGCGCGCCGTCCGCCGCGAGCCCTGAGGCTGGAGACGCGGCGGGTCGGGCGCTTGATTGAGCCGCGACGGCGACCCGCAAAAGAGCCCCGAAAAAGGGGCTTGGGACGCCAGCATTGCTTCTGCTAGTTTCCCACCCCCTGCGGCGATTCCGCCGTGGGGGGTGCTTGATCGCCCGGCCAGGGGCGATTTCGGGAACAGAGCGATGGCGGGAACAGTGCAATGCGGCTGACGATCGAGCGCTCGGCGCTGCTGAAAGCGCTCAATCACGTGCAAAGCGTCGTTGAGCGGCGCAACACCATCCCCATCCTGTCCAATGTGCTGATGGCGGCCCAGGGCGATCAGCTGCGGCTGACCGCGACCGACCTCGATATCGAGATCGCCGAGGCCGCGCCCGCCGAGGTGGAGCGGCCCGGTTCAACCACGGCACCCGCCAATTATCTCTACGACTTCGTGCGCAAGCTGCCTGAGAACGCGGCGGTGAAGCTTGAGGTCTCCGGCGACGATCCGCGGCTGTTCATCTCGGCGGGCAAGTCGCGGCTGCATTTGCCGATCCTGCCGGCGGGCGATTTTCCATCGATGCCGTCGGACGGTTTCGAAACCCGCTTCGAAGTGGCGCCGACCGAATTGGCGCGGCTGATCGACAAGACCCGTTTCGCCATCTCGACCGAGGAGACCCGCTACTACCTCAACGGCATTTTCCTTCACACTATCGCCAACGGCGCCGGCGAGGCTTCGCTGCGCGCCGTCGCCACCGATGGTCACCGGCTGGCGCTGGCGGATGCGTCCGCGCCCAAGGGCGCGCAGGGAATGCCGGGCGTGATCGTGCCGCGCAAAACCATAAACGAATTGAAGCGGCTCCTCGATGACGCCGCCGACCTGGTCGAGATTTCGGTTTCGCCGCAGAAGATTCGCTTCGCGCTCGGCGATGCGGTGCTGACTTCGAAATTGATCGACGGTTCGTTCCCCGAATATGCGCGCGTGATTCCGAAGGGCAATTCCAAGACGCTCAAGATCGACAACAAATTGTTCGCCGAGGCGGTCGATCGCGTGGCCACTGTGTCGGCGGAGCGCTCGCGTTCGGTGCGCCTGGCGCTCGACAAGGACAAAGTCACGCTCACCGTCAACAACCCCGACGCCGGCGTCGCCACAGAGGATCTGGCGGCGGATTATTCCAACGAGGGCTTGGAGATCGGCTTCAACGCGCGCTACCTGCTCGACGTCACCCAGCAGATCGAAGGCGAATCCGCGATCTTCGAACTCGCCGATTCCGGCTCGCCGACATTGGTGCGCGACGAAGCCGACGAAAACGCGCTCTACGTGCTGATGCCGCTCAGGGTGTGATCATGGCGCAGTTTTCCTCCCCCGCAAGCGGGGGAGGTCGCGAGCGAAGCGAGCGG
>DPWD01000196.1:0-302 GCA_003526465.1 Hyphomonadaceae bacterium | reverse complement strand
GCGCCTCCATATCGCCCGCCTCGCGCTGACCAATTTCCGCAACCACGCCGCGCTCGATCTGCAGCTCGACGCGCGCCCGGTGTGTTTGTTCGGCCCTAATGGCGCCGGCAAGACCAACATCCTTGAAGCGCTGACCATGCTTGCGCCCGGACGCGGCCTACGCAGCGCATCGCTCACCGATGTCGCGCGCGCCGGCGGCGACGAAATGCGGGCGCAGCCGTGGGTGGTGTCGGCGCGCATAGCTCAAGATGGCGAGGAAACCGTACTCGGCGCCGGCGCTGAGCGGACGCCGGAGGGTGGCG
>DPWD01000332.1 GCA_003526465.1 Hyphomonadaceae bacterium | reverse complement strand
CCATCGCCGTAACCGACCGCGCTCGGCAACCGGCTCGCGCGCGGACGCAGGGAACTTGGCGCATGGCCAGGCGCGGGCGCTTGGGGCGACTGGCTCGTCAAGGCGTGGTTCAGGTATTCGCCCAGGCTCATGCCCTGGCGTGCGGCCGCTTCGCGCGCGGCCTCTCGCACCTTTGGGTCGATGCCCTTCCAGCTTTGCGCGCCGCTCATGTTTCAGCCCTCGCGTCGAAGCGGAATTACCAATTGCCGCTCACGCCCAACCCCAAGCGAAGCCTCAGCCCGAGAATCGCTCGTAGTTTTGCAGTTTCGATGAAAGTGGGCCCCGTGTTAATGGCGAGTAAACCAAAGTACGGGGAGAACCATGACTGAAGCGCCACGTGTTTTCGGCCCCGAAATACAAGCGGGCATCTATTTGCGCGGGCTCAGCGGCGCCAAGCCGGACTTCCCCACGTGTTTTGCCGAACTCGAAGCAAGGGCAAAAGCGGAACTGACGCCCGAGGCGTTCGCCTATATTGCGGGCGGCGCCGGAATCGAAACGACAATGGAGGCAAACCGCGCCGCATTACAGCGTGTGGAAATATCGCCTCACATGCTCGGCGGCGCCGGCGTTCGCGACCTTACCGCCAAGATGTTCGGCGTTCCAGCGGCGGCGCCGATCATGACATCTCCAATCGGTGTGTTGGAAATGGCGCACTCCGAGGGCGACCTCGCCGTCGCGCGCGCCATGCGCAACCTCAACCTGCCGATGATCGTTTCGAGTCAGGCGTCGTTTCCGATGGAGCAGATCGCCAAGGAAAACGGCGACGGCCTGCGGTTTTTCCAATTATACTGGGGCAAATCCGATGCGCTGGCGGAGAGTTTCGTCAAGCGCGCCGAGGCCTGCGGCTGCAAGGCAATCTTTATCACGCTCGACACCACCATCCTCGGCTGGCGCCCACGCGATCTCGATCTCGGTTATTTGCCGTTCCTGCGCGGCAAGGGCATCGCCCAATACACCTCCGATCCGGTGTTTCGCGCGATGCTGCCGGCGCCGCCGGAAGAAAACGCGCTCGCCGCGGCGGCGCACTTCACGCAGGTTTTTTCCGATCCGAGCCTCGATTGGGCGCGCATCGCCAAGATCAGATCGTGGACGAAATTGCCGGTTGTTTTAAAGGGAATTATGCGCGCTGACGACGCCGCGAAAGCGGTCAGCGAGGGCTACGACGCCATCATGGTGTCCAACCACGGCGGCCGCCAGGTCGATGGCGCGATGGGCGCGCTCGCAGCGCTCGGCCCTGTGGTTGCGGCGGTGGACGGGCGAGTTCCGGTTTTCTTCGATAGCGGCGTCCGCTGTGGCGCCGACATCTTCAAGGCCCTGACACTGGGCGCGAGCGCCGTCGGGATCGGCCGGCCTTACGTTTATGGGTTGGGGCTGGGCGGCGAGGCGGGCGTAAAGGCGGTGCTGGAATACCTCCTGGCGGAGCTTGACCTCACCATGGCGCTCTGCGGCTGCTGCTCGCTCGCCCAGATCAGACCCGACCTGCTCGAAAATTCTTGACGCTCACGTCATTTTTGATTGACGCAAACGTCAACGTAAAGCTATGGGAGCGTCAACTTTTGTGTCCGAGGGAGTTTCCATGGCGGAAGAGCGGACTTTTGGCATTTCGCAACTAGCGCGCGAGTTCGAAATCACGCCGCGCGCGCTGCGCTTCTACGAGGACAAAGGATTGCTCTCGCCGCGGCGCGACGGGCTGAACCGGGTCTACTCGCACAAGGACCGCGCCAAGCTGCAACTGATCGTGCGCGGCAAGCGTGTCGGGCTCTCGCTCGTTGAGATCAAAGAGCTTCTGGACCTCTACAAGGTTGACCAGCGGGCGCAGGCGCAAGTCGCGCTGAAGCGCTTCAATGCCCGGATAATAGCGCTTGAGCAGCAGCGCCGCCATGTCGACGAGGCGATCGACGCCTTGCGCAAGAGCGTCCGCCAACTCGAGGATTTCCTCTCAAAGCCCGCCACGCCCGCGGCCATGGGCGCGGCGCGCGCGTTCGAGAAAGAAGCCAAGAAGCGTTTGGAAGAGGCGCACTAGCGGCAGTCGGCAATCGGCAGTAGGCAGTCGGCAAGGCTGCGGCGCCAGAGCGACTGCCCATTGCCGACTGCCGACTGCCGACCAGGAGCAGACGATGCCGTCATACAAAGCCCCGTTGCGTGAATACCGTTTCCTCCTCAACGAGGTGCTCGACGTCGGGCGCTATTCGAACCTGCCGAGCTTTTCCGATGCTCCGCTGGATCTGATCGAGCAGGTGCTCGAGGAAGGCGCGAAGTTCTGCGAAGGCGTGCTGGCGCCGCTCAATAAGGTCGGCGACGAGCATGGATGTACGCGCGCCGCCGATGGTTCGGTGACGACCCCGCCCGGTTTCAAGGACGCCTATAAGCAATTGGTCGATGCCGGCTGGCCTGCACTGTCGAGCGATCCTGCCTATGGCGGGCAGGGCATGCCGCACATCGTGGCGCTCGCCTGGAGCGAGATGGTGGCGTCCTCGAACATGGCGTTCGGCATGTATCCGGGGCTCAGCCACGGCGCCTATGAGGCCATCCACCAGCACGGCAGCGACGAGCTCAAGCAGAAATATCTGCCCAAGCTGGTGACCGGCGAATGGACCGGCACCATGAATCTGACCGAGCCGCATTGCGGCACCGATTTAGGCTTGCTGCGCACTAAAGCGATCCCGCAGGCGGACGGAACTTACCGCATCAGCGGCCAAAAGATTTTCATTTCCGCCGGCGAGCATGACCTCGCCTCCAACATCATCCATCTGGTGATCGCGCGCATCGAAGGCGCGCCGGCCGGCACCAAGGGCATCTCGCTGTTCATCGTGCCGAAGTTTCTGGTGAACGCCGACGGCTCGCTAGGCGCGCGCAATGGCGTTGTGTGCGGCAAGATCGAAGAAAAGATGGGCATTCACGGCAATTCCACCTGCGTGCTCAATTACGACGACGCGGTTGGCTATTTGTGCGGGATTGAAAACAAGGGCCTCGCGGCCATGTTCACGATGATGAATGTGGCGCGCCTTGGCGTTGGCCTGCAGGGCCTCTCGCAATCGGAGGTCGCCTACCAGAATGGCGCTGCCTACGCCAAGGATCGCCTGCAAATGCGCTCGCTCACGGGCCCAAAAAATCCCGACGGCCCCGCCGATCCGATTATCGTCCATCCCGACATTCGCCGCATGCTGATGGATTCCAAGAGCTTCAACGAAGGCGCGCGCGCGTTTGCTTTCTGGACCGCGCTGCAGGGCGACCTCCTGCATGTCTCGCCGGACGAAAAAGTGCGCGAGAAGGCCGGCGATTACATGGGCCTGATGACGCCGGTGATCAAAAGCTATCTCACCGACAAGGGCTACGCCAACGCCACCAATTGCCAGCAGATTTTCGGCGGCCACGGCTATATCGAAGAACACGGCATGAGCCAGTTCGTGCGCGATGCGCGCATCACCATGATCTACGAAGGCGCCAACGGCATCCAGTCGCTGGATCTGGTGGGCCGCAAGCTGGCGGCGAACGGCGGGCGGGCGATCTTCGCTTTCTTCAAGGAGATCGACGAGTTCGCCGAGGCGCACGAGGGCGATCCGGAAATGCGGCCGTTCGTGGATGGCTTAAAGAGCTCAAGGGCGCAATTGCAGGAAGGCACGATGTGGCTGATGCAGAATGGCATGAGCAATTTCGACAATGCCGGCGCCGCCGGCCACGATTATCTCAATCTGTTCGGCATCACCGCGCTTGCCTTTATGTGGGCGCTGATGGCGAAGGCGGCGCTCGCGGGCAAGCGCGCCGGCGCCGAGCCTTATTACGATGCCAAACTCGCCACCGGCCGCTATTTTCTCGCCCGCATCCTGCCGGATACCGGCGCGCACCTGGCGAAGCTGAAGAGCGGCGCGGAACCGGTGATGGCGCTCAATGCGGAGGCGTTCTGATGGCGAAGAAGCCCGATCCGGAAGCCGCCAGCAAAAAGCCGGCGAAAGCCGAACCCGCAAAGCCCGCGGCGGTCGCGCCGAAAGCGCCGCCGCCCGGCGTTGATCCAAGGCGCTCTGTTGCGGCCGTGCTCGACGCTGAAATCGCACACCTGAGGGCGCAGGTGGCGGGTTTGGAAAAGCAGGGCGCTGATGCGGCGACGATCGAGCCAGTGCGCAACCGTTTGCGGCTGCGCGCCATTCAGCGCGCGAAGCTGGGGTGAAGCGATGAGCAGCGCCGTCCTTTTCTTCCCCCGCCTGCGGGGGAAGTGGCCCGAAGGGCCGATAGGGGCGGGCGCAAGCGAGGGAAGAAACTGGAGCGAGTGATGTCGACCTACACAGCATCCCTTACCTGGCGCCGCGGCGAGCAGCCTTTTACCGATGGCAAGTATTCGCGCGGACACGAGATCGCTTTCGACGGCGGTTTCAAGATTTTGGGTTCTTCTTCCCCCCACGTAGTGCGCCCGCCGCTTTCGCGGGAGGACGCCGCTGACCCCGAAGAGCTGATGGTGGCCGCGCTTGCTTCGTGCCACATGCTGTTCTTCCTGGATTTCGCGCGCCGCGGCGGTTTCGTGATCGATGCGTACGTCGATGCGCCAGAGGGCGTGCTGGCGAAAAACGCCGAGGGCAAAATGGCGATGACCAAGATCACGCTCAAGCCGCGCGTGGAATGGTCCGGCGACAAGCGCCCGAGCGCGGTGGAGATCGCGGATTTGAACCACAAAGCGCACGAAGCCTGCTTCATCGCCAATTCGTTCAAGGGCGAAGTGGTGGTCGAGGAGTGATTTTGCCGCGCTTGCGCCGGCCCGGCGCGAGCGGTCAGCGGAGTAGGCGCGCGTTTCGCGCCGGGGACGACTCCGGTCCCGCGCAGGGCGACCCGCGGCGAGCGCCGCGAAGTGGAGTATTACGATGGCTGAAGCTTACATCTATGACGCAGTGCGCACCCCGCGCGGCAAGGGCAAATCAAGCGGCGCGCTGCACGAGCAAACCTCGCTCGCCCTGGCGACGCAAATGCTCGAAGCGCTGCGCGACCGCAACAAGCTCGACACCTCGAAGGTCGACGACGTCTACCTTGGCTGCTTGTCTCCGATTGGCGAGCAGGGCGCCAATATCGCGCGCATTTCGGTGCTGAACGCGGGGTACGCCGAAACCGTCGCTGGCGTGCAGGTGGAGCGCTACTGCGCTTCGGGCTTGGAAGCGTGCAACATCGCTGCCGCCAAGGTGAAGTCCGGCGAGGCCGACATGGCGATCGGCGGCGGCGTCGAGAGCATGAGCCGGGTGGCGATGGGCTCGACCGGCAGTTCGTGGTCGAGCGATCCCGCTATCGCGCTCAAGAGCTATTTCGTGCCCCAAGGGGTGGCCGCGGATGTGATCGCCACCAAGTATGGTTTCTCGCGCACCGATCTCGATTCCTACGCGGTGCAGAGCCAGCAACGCGCGGCGAAGTCCTGGAAGGAGGGGCGGTTCAAGCGATCCATCGTGCCGGTTAAGGATCAGCTCGGCGTCACGCTGCTCGACCATGACGAGCACATGCGCCCCGACACCACGCTGCAATCCCTGGGCGCGCTCGAACCCAGCTTCAAGATGCAAGGCGAAATGATGCCGGGCTTCGACGCGGTGATCCAGCAGCGTTATCCGGAAGTAGAAAAGGTCGACCATGTCCACCATGCCGGCAATTCCTCCGGCATAGTCGACGGCGCCGCCGCGGTGCTGATCGGCACCAAGGAGATGGGCCAAGCGCTGGGCATGAAGCCGCGCGCGAAAATACTGGGCGGCGCCTCGGTCGGCTCCGAGCCGTCGATCATGCTGCTGGGCCCCGAGTTCGTCACCAAGAAACTGATGGCGAAGCTGAAGCTGCAGAAATCCGACATCGACCTCTGGGAGCTGAACGAAGCCTTCGCCGCGGTAGTGCTGCGCTGGGTGCAGGCGCTCGATCTCGATATGGATAAAGTCAACGTCAATGGCGGCGCCATCGCCATGGGCCACCCCATTGGTGCAACGGGCGCGATGATCCTGGGCACGATGGTCGATGAATTGGAGCGCGCCGACAAGCAGCGCGCACTGGTCACGCTCTGCATCGGCGCGGGCATGGGCACGGCGATGGTGATCGAGCGGGTGTGATGGAGCGAGATCGCGCCCCCCTTTCCCCCCCGGCAAGCGGGGGAGGTGTCCCCGCGAAAGCGGGGACGGAGGGGGCGCCGCCGCGCATCCGTTTGGGTGAGAGAAACTCAAGGCCGCTGGCGAAACGATTGCGTCGCAAGATGACGGATGCCGAGACGATTCTCTTGTCTCGCCTGCGCGGTCGACAGATCAAAGGCCTGAAGTTTCGGCGGCAGCACCCCGTGCTGGCGTACGTCGCCGATTTCGCCTGCATCGAAGCGCGACTCATTGTGGAAGTTGACGGCGCGACGCATGCGACGGACGCCGAGCGAGCCCACGATGAGCGCCGCAATTGGCTGCTGACGCGGGCCGGATGGCGCATCGTCCGCGTTCAAAACAATGACGTCTACAAAAATCTCGAAGCAACGCTCGATTTGATTCAGCGCAGCGCCGGCTGCGCCCCCTCCGTCCCGGACTTTGTCCGGGACGCCTCCCCCGCAAGCGGGGGAGGAAAGCCGCACCGAGAGGAATGAGCATGGAAAACTTCAAGCTAGACGTCGACAGCGACGGCATCGCCCTCATCACCTTCGATGTGCCCGGGCGCTCGATGAACACGATCACCGCCGCGGTGGTCAAGGACTTGTTCGAGATCGCGGCGCGCCTCAAATCGGACGCCGCCATCAAGGGCGCGGTGATCGCGTCGGGCAAGCAGAGCGGCTTTTGCGCCGGCGCCGATCTGGGCGAGATGAACGAGCGCGGCGCGGCGTCGCCGAAATCCGCCGAGGAAAAACTCAAGAGCCAGTTCGATACGAGCTTCATGCTCAACCGCGTCTATCGCGAGCTTGAAACCTGCGGCAAACCGGTCGCCGCCGCGATCGAGGGTTTGGCGCTTGGCGGCGGGCTGGAGATGACGCTCGCCTGCCATTACCGCGTCGTCGCCGACAATCCCAAAATCAAACTCGGCCTGCCGGAATCCAAAGTGGGGCTGTTGCCGGGCGCGGGCGGCACGCAGCGTCTGCCGCGCCTCATCGGCGTGCAGAACGCGGCGATGATGATCCTGCAAGGCGCGGACAAGTCGCCACAGGAAGCCAAGGGCCTCGGCTTCGTCAATGAGGTCGTGCCGGCGGGAACGACCATCGAGGCGGCCAAGGCGTGGGTGAAAGCGAACCCAAAAGCGGTCGCGCCGTGGGATGTGAAGGGCTATCGGGTCAAGGACGGCCCGTTCTCGCCGAGCGGGGCGATGATCACGATCGGCGGCAACGCCATGGTGTCGAAGCAGACCAATCTCAACTATCCCGCCCAGCGCAACATTCTTTCCTGCATCTACGAGGGCGTGCAGGTTCCGTTCGACGCAGCACTGCGCATCGAGAGCCGCTATTTCGTCAAGACAGCGAACACACCCCAAGCCAAGGGCATGATCCGCTCGCTGTTCATTTCGATGCAGGCGCTCGCCAAGGGCGGCAATCGCCCCGCTGGCGTTCCCGAATCCAAAGTGAAGAAGGTCGCCGTGATTGGCGCTGGCCTGATGGGCGCGGGCATCGCTTACGTGCAGGCGAAGGCCGGCGTCGAGACCGTGCTGATCGACGTGTCGATGGAGAACGCCGAGAAGGGCAAGGATTATTCGAAGAAGATCGTCGAGAAGGATGTCGGCCGTGGCAGGACCACGAAAGAAAAGGGCGATGCCCTGCTCGCCTTGATCAAGCCGTCGACCGATTACAACGACATCAAGGGCGCCGATCTGGTCATCGAAGCGGTGTTCGAAAATCCCGCGCTGAAAGCCGAGATCACGAAGAAAGCAGAAGCGGTGCTCGGCGAGAGCGCGGTGTTCGGCTCCAACACCTCGACGCTGCCGATTACAGGCCTTGCCGAAGCCAGCGTGCGCCCGAAGAACTTCATCGGCATACATTTCTTCTCGCCGGTCGAGCGCATGGGGCTGGTCGAGCTGATCCGCGGCAAGGAAACGACGGATGAAACCGTCGCCAAAGCCATCGACTACGTGCTGAAAATCAAGAAGACGCCGATCATCGTCAACGACTTCCGCGGCTTCTACACCTCACGCTGCTTCGGCACTTATCCCGCCGAAGGCGTCGAAATGCTGATGGAAGGCATTGCGCCCGCGATCATCGAGAACGTTGGCCGCCAATGCGGCATGCCGATGGGGCCGCTGGAAGTGAGCGACTCGGTCGGCCTCGATACCGCGCTCAAGATCGGCAAGACCAATGCCGAACTTTCGCAACAGGACTACAAAAAGGATCCGCGCGCGAACCTGCTTTCCTGGATCGTGGAAGACAAGGGCCGCGTCGGCCGCAAGGGCGGCAAGGGCTATTACGAGTACGGCGAAGACGGCAAGCCGACGCGCATCTGGCCCGGCATCTCGGAAAGGATCGAGGCAAAGGTGAAAGAGTGCCCGCCGGCGCTGAAGGAAGAACTCACCAAGCGCTTTCTGTTCCGCCAATGCATCGAGGTCGCGCGCTGCTTCGAAGAAGGCGTGATCACCGATCCGCGCGACGCCGACGTGGGCTCGATCCTGGCCTGGGGCTTTGCGCCGTACTCAGGCGGCTGCATCAGCTACATGGATTTGTTCTGGGGCGCGAAGAAATTCGTGGAGGAAGCCGATCGCCTGGCCGACCAATACGGCGACCGCTTCCGCCCGAACAAACTCCTGCGCGACATGGCGGCGAAAGGCGAGAGCTTCTACGAACGGTTTGGGGCGAAGAAAGCGGCTTAGTTTCCTCCCCCCCAAGCTTGCGTCGCATTTGAGAATTGTGAGCGAGCGCTCAGCGGCGCGGGCAGTCAGCGTTCCACCTCCCCCCTTGCGGCAGGGGAATCGCATTTGAGA
>DPWD01000252.1 GCA_003526465.1 Hyphomonadaceae bacterium | reverse complement strand
GCCGCCTCGCGCCGCCAGGCGCGCAATCGTTCGAACAGTTTCGCGTCTTCTCCGCTGAAGCCGGCTTGCGCGCCGCGGCGTGCGTCGCGGGCGGCGCGGCGTTCTTCTTTTGAGCGGCGCGTGGATTTCGCTTCCTCGCGCACGCGGATTTCGCGCTCCTTGCGGAAGATGGCGCGCGCGGCTGCATCGTCGGCGACGCTCAGGACCGGGCGCTCATCGTCGCCCTCCGAGAGCACGCCTTCGAACAAGAGATGTTCGATCACCCGCCGCCACAACGCTTCGCTCTGGTCCTTGCCGATGCCGTAGGTGCTGCGGCTTGCATAGTGCGTGTCGAGCGCATCGCGCGGGGCCTTGCCCATGAGATGATCGACCACGCGTCCGCGCCCGAAGCGCTGGTCCATGCGCATCACCGCCGCGATCGCCTTGCCGGCCAATTCGGTGGCGTCGATGGAAGCTGGCGGATCGGCGCAGATATCGCAAACCCCACATGGCTCTGCGTTCTCCTCGCCGAAATAGCGCCGCACGCCGGCGCGGCGGCAGGAGAGGCCGTCGAGGAAGTTGAACAATTGCCGCGCTTTCTTGGCTTGCACGGCTTTGATCTGCTCGGTGGCGTTGGATTGGTTTGCCCACATCAAAGCGCGCCGCAGATCGCCCGCGCCATAGAGCGCCACGCCTTCGGCGGTGTCGGCATCGCGGCCGGCGCGGCCGACTTCTTGCCAATAGGCCTCGATCGATTTGGGCGGATCGGCGTGGATGACGAAGCGTACGTCGGGTTTGTCGACGCCCATGCCGAACGCGATGGTGGCCACCATCACCACGTCGTCTTGCATCTGGAAACGTTTCTGCCGCTCGGCGCGGATGCTTGCTTCGAGCCCGGCATGGTAGGCGAGCGCGTCGATCTTGGCGGCGCGGAGATTGTCGGCGATGCTTTCGACGCCGTCGCGCGTGGACGAATAGACGATGCCGGAAACGCCTGGGCGCGCGCGCACCAGATCGAGCACGCGCTCGCCGGGGCGGTTGTTCTTGCGCTCGGCGGCCAGCACCAGATTGGGGCGATCGAACGAATCGATGAACGCGCGCGCGTGTTCGAGGCGGAGTTGCGCGCGGATGTCGGCCTGGGTTTTCAGATCGGCGGTGGCGGTGACGGCGATGCGGGGAGTGTCGGGGAACATGTCCGCGAGCTTGCCGAGCGCACGATAATCGGGGCGGAAATCGTGGCCCCATTGGCTGACGCAATGGGCCTCGTCGATGGCGATCAGCGCCAGCTTGCACTCGCGCAGCGCGTTGAGAAAATTAGGCGCGAACAGACCTTCGGGCGAAAGGTACAAGAGATCGAGCTCGCCCGCGCGGGCCGCATCGAGGCAAGCGCGGCGCTCATCCGCCGAAATGGTGGAATCCAGCCGCGCCGCCTTAACCCCCGCCGCCCGCAACGCCGCCACCTGGTCGGCCATCAGCGCGATCAGCGGCGAAATGACCAGCCCCACGCCCGGGCGCAGCATGGCTGGGATCTGATAGCAGTACGATTTCCCGCCCCCCGTCGGCAGCACCGCCATAACATCGCGGCCAGCGAGAATTTCGGCGATGACGTCAGCTTGCAGCCCGCGAAACTCGGCATGACCGAAAACGCGCTGTAGCAAGTCGCGGGCGGGGGCGAGGGACGGCACCGTCAAACTCTATATGAGTCGGCGGCAAGCCGCTGGCGCGCGTTAGCCTTTGAAATAGGCCGCGAACTTGTTGCCGGTGGGATCGCGGACGTAAGCCCCGTAGAAGGGTGGGTCGTATTCGCCGCGCACGCCGGGGGCGCCTTCGTCCTTGCCGCCACTGGCGAGTGCGGCCGCATGGAACGCTTCCACCGCCGCGCGCGAGGGCGCCTTGAACGCGAGCATCGAGCCATTGCCGTAAGTCGCCGGCTCGCCGTTCGCAGTCGCGCCGACGATGTAGATTTCGAGCCCCTCCTTCTTGCCGCCGGGGCCGTAGCCCGCCCAGCCGCCGTCCTTGAACGTGCGTGCATAGCCGAGCGGCGCGAGCGCTGCGTCATAGAAAGCGCAGCTTGCGTCGATGTCCTTCGAGCCGATGGTGACGTATCCGATCATGGGGTGCTCCCTCACCGGAGAGTACGTAGCGGATCGGGGAATGGTGTCAAGAACAAAAAGGGAACTTCGCGCGTCATGCTATGCGCTTCTACGTCAACGCGCTGATCGCCCGGAGTTCCCGACGCGCCTCAATCTCCGCGGCTGACAAATCATGCGCCGTCTGCAAGTTCATCCAGAACTCCGCCGTTGTGTTCGTGAACACCCGCGACAAGCGCAGCGCCGTATCCGCCGTGATCGCTTGCTGGCCCCGTACAAGCCGCTCGATGCGCTGGCGGCCTTTGAGGCCCATTTGCTTCGCAAGCGCACCTGCGCTCAATCCCAGCGGTTTGAGATAATCCTCCGCCAACGTCTCGCCCGGGTGGGGGAGCGGTTTTTTGAAACGAATGGCGTCACGACTAACGTTCATCGAACAACTCTCCTAATGCGGATCGCCAAACCAAACGGCCCCGACCTCGAATGGCGATTGGCGCTGGACTTGGAAGCGAATGCGGTACTGGTCGTTGACGCGCATCTGCCATGTCGGCGGCTTCGTTCCCGCGAGCTTTTTCAGGTCGGCGCCGGGCGAGGCGAGGTCCTCCAACTTGGTCGCCGCGTCCAGCTGTTGCATTCTCCGCCGAGCACGTTTCACGACGCCATCTGCGACGCCGCGCACGCGCTCGCCAGCGAATATCCGCGCCGTATCGGCGTCGGCGAATGTGGCGATCGGCACGATGGAGATGTACCATGTACCGGTACGCAGGTCAAGTGTTTCCCCGCGCCTCCCTCTGCTTATACCCCAGCTTCGCGTTCAGCGCGTCGAGCAGATCGCGTGCGATATCCGCGATCGCCCCGCCCGGCGGGTAGACCGCCGCCGCGCCCATCTCCTTCAGCGTCGGCACATCTTCCGGCGGAATGACGCCGCCGATGACGATCATGATGTCGCCGCGGCCTTGCGCTTCCAGCGCCGCGCGCAAAGCGGGCGTCAGCGTCAGATGCCCCGCCGCGAGCGAGGACACGCCGACGATGTGCACGCCTTTCGCGATCGCTTGCGTGGCCACTTCCTCGGGCGTGGCGAACAATGGCCCGATCTCGACCTCGAAGCCCAAATCGGAAAACGCCGAGGCGACCACTTTTTGTCCTCGGTCGTGGCCGTCCTGGCCCATCTTGGC
>DPWD01000209.1:204-4629 GCA_003526465.1 Hyphomonadaceae bacterium | reverse complement strand
TCGTCGCCACGCCCTTGCCGCCCCTGAATTTCAGCCAGACCGGGAACAGGTGGCCGAAGAACGCGCCCGCCGCCGCCATCAGCCCAGCATCATAAGTCATCACGAACTGCGCCAGCAGCACAGCGACCGCGCCCTTGCCGCCGTCCAATAACAATGTCAGCGCCGCGAGTTTTCTATTGCCGGTGCGCAGCACATTGGTCGCGCCGATATTGCCCGAGCCGATAGCGCGGATGTCGCCCAGCCCTGCGGCGCGGGTGAGCACCAGGCCGAAGGGGATCGAGCCCAGAAGGTAGCCGCCGATCGCGGCCAGGATAAAGAAGAAGGCAGTCACGGGCGGCACTCCTAACAGGTTCGCGGTTTGGTCTGGAAGGGCGGGCGCGGGCGGCCGAGCAAGAAACTTGACATGAGCGGAAGTTCTTGGTTGAACGCTCAATCAAGGAGTTGGTCATGATGGCGAAGGCAGCGACGGCGATCTTGGCGCTGTGGATGGTCGCGACAGCGGCGGCGGGGGCGGCGGCGGCGCACGAAGGGGCGGTGGGTCAAGTACGATCTTGCTCCCGCGTTGAACGGAATGGCGCGCGCACGCTCTGCCACGAGATCGTGGTTTCGGCGCCGAGAGAGGCGGTGTGGGCGCTGTTTTCCACCTCCGAGGGGCTCAGCACCTGGATCGCACCGTACGTTGCTCTCGACCTTCGGATCGGCGGGCTCTGGGAGGCGTCGTATCGGGTGGGGGCCCACGCGGGAGACGCCGCTAACATCCGCAACCGCGTACTGAGCTATGCGCCGGGGCGGATGCTCTCGATCCAGGTCGAGCGGGCGCCGCCTGGGTTTCCCCATGCGGATCTAGTTGCGGGCACATGGAGCGTGATTGAGTTGCAGGACGAGGGGTCGGGCGCGACGCGGGTGCGCGTCTCCGGAATGGGGTATGGCGCAGGTGACGGCTTCGACGAATTGTATGCCTTCTTTGAGCGCGGCAATGCGTGGACGCTGGAGCAATTGCAAGCTCGTGTCCTGAATGGCCCCACCGATTGGAGTGTTGTGAGCGCGCCTGCATCGGAGCGGGGGCAATGAGCGCGCGCGAGAAGATCGTCCTGGCCGCCATGGAGCTGTTCTGGCTGAAAGGCTACAATTCCACCTCCATCGCCGACTTGTTGTCGCGCACGCAACTAAACTCCGGCAGCCTCTATCACGCGTTTCCCTCCAAGCAGGACGTGCTGATCGGCGTACTGGAGGCTTATCGCGACGGCATTCATCAGCAATTGCTGGCGCCCGCATGGGCGGACGTCGACGACCCAATCGAGAAGATTTTCGCGCTGCTGCGCCACTACCGCACGCTGATCGTCGAGACCGACTGCACCTATGGCTGCCCCATCGGCTCGCTGGCGCTTGAACTGCACGAGCCTGATCCAAAGGTGCGCGAACTAATCGCGGCCAATTTCGGGAATTGGACGGCTGCGATCGAGCAATGCCTGGCGGACGCTGGCAAGCGCCTGCCGGGCGAGACCGACAGGCGCGCGCTCGCGCAATTCGTGCTCACCGCAATGGAAGGTGGGGTGATGCAGGCGCGCACCCATCGCCATGTCGCCTACTTCGACCGCGCAGTGGCGCAATTGCGCGCGCATTTCGCTTTGTTGGAACAAGCCGCGAAGGTCGGGGCTTGAGGGGAGGAAATCATGGAGATCAATTGGCTTGCGGTCGCAACCGCCGCGCTGAGCTCGTTTTTGTTGGGCGGAGTTTGGTATGTGGCGCTGTTCGCGAAGGCGCACCAAAGCGCCGCGGGCTTGAGCGATGCGCAAATGAAGAGCGGCAATCCGGCGCTGATCCTCGGCGGCTCATTCGTGCTGGCGCTGATCGCATCGGCCTCGTTCGCGGCGTTTCTCGGACCCGAGGTGGATGCGATGACCGGCGTACTCTACGGCTTCACCGCTGGCCTCTGCTGGGTAAGCGCAAGCTTCGGCATCAATTATCTGTTCGAGCGTAGATCGCTTTCGCTGTTCCTGATCAATGGCGGCTACCACACGCTACAATTCACGCTGATCGGGCTGATCCTGGGCGCTTGGCGCTAAAGCTCTGTCGCAAAAAAAGGCCCGGCTTTCGCCGGGCCTTAGTTGGTATTCCAACCCAAACTGAATCAGCCGTTGGTGACGATCACGCCTGAGACCAGACGTTCGCCCGGATCGCCGAACACCGAGCCGCCGCCGAACAAATTGTGGGCCCGCTCATTGGCGGGCGCCGGGGGTGTGGCGGCTATGCCGCCTTGGCCCGAAAGCGGATCTTGCAGATAGCGGCACTGGCCCTCGAAAACCGCGCCCATTTCGACCGAAAGGCTTTGGTGCACGATGTCGCCAAGAACATGGGCGTTGCGCGCCAGCATCACTTTGCGCGCGCGCACCGAACCCTCGACGCGCCCGTGCACGGTCACGCTCTCCGATACCATGTCGCCTTTGACCATGCCGGTGTCGCCCACCGTCACCGAGCCGCCGCGGACATTGCCCTCGATTTCGCCGTCGATCTGGACCTCAGCGCCATCGGCTTCGATCGTGCCAGTGATCTTGACGCCGTTGGCGATAATCGACGCAATTCCGGCTCTGCCGGGCGTCTGTCTACGTTGTGTCATTGGTTCTGGCATGTTGGGCGTCACCGTTGTTGGTTCGAGGGGTCTACCCTTGTTCGTGAACATGCCGTCCTGCCCTCAAGAAGTTGACCGGGTCAACTGCCCGGCCGCGGAACCACACTTCATAATGCAGGTGTGTGGCGGTGCTGCGGCCGGTCGACCCCATCGAACCAATCCGTTGGCCGATGGCTACGCGTTCCCCTCGCTCTACCTGGATGTCCCGCAAATGGCCATACCTGGTTTTGAACCCGTGGCCGTGATCGATTTCGACGGTAAAACCATACCCTGAACGGCTTCCAGCAAACACCACCACGCCAGGCGATGTCGCTACCACCGGGGCCCGCTCAAATGCGGCCATATCCAGACCAGAATGGAACGATGGGCGGCCATTGAACGGGTCGATGCGCTGGCCGTAGCCAGAGGTTTCGCGGTAATCCACCGCGACAGGGCGGGCCAGCGGCGTGGCGTTGGCGATTTCCGAGAGGCGGCGCGATTCAGTCACGCGGGCCGCGACTTGCGTCACGCGCTCGGCGAACGCTGGGTTCAGCCCACTGTCTCTGAGGTAAGCGACAAAGTCTTGCGGAACCAACGGGCCGCCAGCTTCGTCGGCGCCCGAGAGCGAGGCCATGCTGACCCCAGTCATCCGCAACACTCCGCGAACTTGCTCGGAGCGCTCGGAAACCTGGTCCTCAAGTTCGGACAGGGTGCGGTCCTGGTCTGACTCAAGCCGGTCGGCGCGGGCGCGGAAGCCCACGGTTGTCACTTGATATGGCTCGCCTGAGGTCCGCGATTGCCGCGGCTCGGCCTCATCGATGGAGGCCGCCATAATGATGCGGGCGCCATCGCGCTCAACCGGGCGGGCGGCTGCAAGCTGCATGCTGGTTCCGCCGGCGTATTCCAGGAGCGACCGCAGAACTTCATGCCGGCCCTCGAAATCGGCGGTGGCGCGCTCGAACTGGTGGGTTCGCTCTTCGAGCAGGGCCTGGGCGGCGGCGGCCTGGGCGCGCGATTCGTTCAGCCAGCGGTCGTATTTGGCGCGTTCACGCTCGATTTCGGCGTTGCTGGCGGTTTGTTGGGGGCCCTGCAGCAGGGTGTTGCCGGTCGCATAGACGCACCAGCCGGCCAAGCCGACCGCGCTCAGCGCCAGCAGCGCCTGCTTGCTCGGCGACAGCGACACATACCGCACGGTTCCCCCGCTGCGGTGATAGATTTGACGTTCCGGGAAGGCGCGATCGAACATCGCGCGCATCTGTGATCCGAACTGGCTCATTTGTCCGCCGCCCGCTAACCGAGTTACAACACTTTACCGTTAGCCCCGCCAATTTCGATCCAACCTGAAACCCAGTGGAATTGCAACAGGCCCAAGGGGCCGTTTACAGGAATTTCAGAATTGTTAATGCGGAACTGCTCCAAGCAAACTCTCATTCTAGCGTCAAAATCTTAAAAATAGGGCACTTTTCTATTGTTGCGTTTTCGATGCGGCAAGCACCTCATCCACATGTCCCGGCACCTTCACCTTGCGCCAGACTCCGCGAACGATGCCTTTTTGATCGATGACAAAGGTCGAGCGATCGATCCCCATATATTTTCGCCCGTAAAGCGATTTTTCGACCCAGACGCCGTAGGCGGCGACGGTCTTGCCGGACTCGTCGGCGGCAAGCGTGACGGCAAGGCCATGCTTCTCCTTGAATTTGTCGTGCTTTGCGACGCTGTCTTTCGATACGCCGACAATGACCGCCCCGGCGCGTTTGAATGATTTCTCGAGGGCGGAAAATTCGACCGCCTCCCTCGTGCAGCCGGGCGTGTCGTCC
>DPWD01000209.1:0-128 GCA_003526465.1 Hyphomonadaceae bacterium | reverse complement strand
TTCGCAGCCATGTTTGCTCCCGAGCGAATGGCCGACCTAAACGCTTCAGGGAAGTCGCCGCAAGCGGCGGCGCCCCGATACCGGCTTGATTGGTCGTTATATTGTCACTAGGCATGCTCTCTGGGTCG
>DPWD01000227.1 GCA_003526465.1 Hyphomonadaceae bacterium | reverse complement strand
GATCCTGCGCCGCACCTATTGCCAGACCGTCGGCGTCGAGTTCATGCACATTTCCGATCCAGGCGAGAAGTCGTGGATTCAAGAACGCATAGAAGGCCCTGACAAAGCCATCGCCTTCACGCCAGAAGGCAAGCGCTCGATCTTGAAGAAGCTCATCGAAGGCGAGAGCTTCGAAAAGTTCGTGCACAAGCGCCATCCCGGCACCAAGCGCTTTGGCCTCGATGGCGGCGAAGCGATGATCCCGGCGCTCGAACAGATCATCAAGCGCGGCGGCGCCATGGGGGTGGAAGAGATCGTGCTCGGCATGGCTCATCGCGGGCGCTTGAATGTGCTCGCGGCGGTGATGGGCAAACCCTATCGCGCGATTTTCCACGAATTCCAGGGCGGTTCTGCGACCCCGGACGATGTGCTCGGCTCCGGCGATGTGAAGTATCACTTGGGTGCCTCATCCGATCGCGCGTTCGACGGCAACAACGTCCACTTGTCGCTCACCGCCAACCCGAGCCACCTCGAAATCGTCAATCCCGTTGTGCTGGGCAAAGCGCGCGCCAAACAGGCCAAACACGCGAATTGGACGGAAGAGGGCCAGGCGCTGCACGATCTGCGCGCGCGGGTGATGCCGCTGCTGATTCACGGCGATGCCGCGTTCGCGGGGCAGGGCGTGGTGGCGGAGTGCTTCGCGCTCTCGGGGCTGCGCGGTTACCGCACCGGCGGCACCATGCATTTCATCATCAATAACCAGATCGGCTTCACCACCGCGCCGCACTTCTCGCGCTCTTCGCCTTATCCAAGCGACGTGGCGCTGATGGTGCAGGCGCCGATATTCCATGTGAACGGCGACGATCCCGAGTCTGTGGTTTACGCCGCCAAGGTCGCCACCGAATATCGCCAGATCTTCGGCAAAGACGTGGTCATCGACATGTTCTGCTATCGCCGCTTCGGCCACAACGAGGGCGACGATCCCACCATGACGCAGCCGATCATGTACCGGCGCATCAAGGACCAGCAGACAACGCTTTCGCTCTATGCCGAGCGGCTGGCGCGGGACGGCCTGGTCACCCAAGCGGAAGTCAGCGCATGGCAGGATGAGTTCAACGCGTTCCTCGATCGTGAGTTCGAATCCGGCCGCGATTATCGCGCCAATAAAGCCGACTGGCTCGATGGGGTGTGGTCTGGCTTCGCGCTGCCGGAGGACGACGACCGCCGCGGCAAAACCGAGGCGCCGCTTGCTAAGCTGCGCGAACTGGGGCGCCAGATCACCGATATTCCCGCCGGTGTCGATATGCACAAGACCGTGCAGCGCGTGGTCGAAGTGAGGCGCAAGGCAATCGCGGATGGCCACGGGATCGATTGGGCGCTGGGCGAACACCTCGCGTTCGCGACATTGCTCGACGAGGGCTTCAATGTGCGGCTCTCCGGCCAGGATTCCTGCCGCGGCACCTTCAGCCAGCGCCACTCGCACTTCATCGATCAAACCACCGAGGCGCGCTACACGCCGCTCAACAATCTGCGCGGCGGGCAGGCGCACTACGAGGTGATCGACTCACTGCTCTCGGAAGAGGCCGTGCTTGGCTTCGAGTACGGCTACACGCTGGCCGAGCCGAAGACGCTGACGCTTTGGGAGGCGCAGTTCGGCGATTTCGTGAACGGCGCGCAAGTGGTGATCGATCAGTTCATTTCCTCGGGCGAACGCAAATGGTTGCGCATGTCGGGCCTGGTGATGCTGTTGCCGCACGGCTACGAGGGGCAGGGCCCCGAACACTCTTCCGCCCGCGTCGAGCGCTTCCTGCAGCAATGCGCCGAAGACAACATGCAGGTGGTCAATTGCACGACGCCGGCGAACTATTTCCACGCGCTGCGCCGGCAGATGCACCGCGATTTCCGCAAACCGCTGATCGTGTTCACGCCAAAATCGCTACTGCGGCACAAGAAATGCGTCTCCACGCTGGCGGAAATGGCGGAAGGCTCGTCGTTCCATCGCGTCCTGTGGGACGATGCGCAGACACAGAACGGCAACGCCGCGCTCAGGCTGAAGCCCGATAGCGAAATCCGCCGCGTGGTCATGAGCGCTGGGAAGGTCTATTACGACCTCCTCGACGAGCGCGAAAAGCGCGGCCGCGACGATGTGTACCTGTTGCGCTTGGAGCAATTCTATCCCTGGCCGATGAAGTCGGTACTGACCGAACTGGCGCGCTTTCCGAACGCGGAATTGGTCTGGTGCCAGGAAGAGCCGAAGAACATGGGCGGCTGGAGCTTTGTCGACCCGTGGCTGGAGCTGACGCTGGAGAAGCTCGCGGTAAGATCAAAGCGCGCGCGCTACGCGGGCCGCCCCGCCACGGCGTCCACGGCGGCGGGCCAGATGTCGAAACACTTGAAGGAACTCGAAGCGTTGTTGGAGCAAGCGCTCGGATGAGCATTGTCAGCGCCTCCTGTCATTGCGGCGCGGTCCGCTTCGAGGCGGAAGAGCCCGAGCAGGTGCTCGACTGCAATTGCTCGCATTGCCGGCTCTATGGCGGGCTCTGGGCCTATTACCCGCAGCGTGAAGTCCGTTTCGCGAGCCCGCCGGACACGTTCATCTATATGTGGGGCGATCGCGAACTGGAGTTTCACCATTGCCGCACCTGCGGATGCACGACGCACACAACGCAAGTTGGCAACGACAACGCCGAAACTATCGCTGTCAACGCACGCCTCATGCGCGGCCTCGACCCCAAGCGCGTACGTCTCGTTCAGAAAAACAATGGCAATGACGGCGTGTTTTGGACCAAATCCGAATCACCTGTCCTGCCCAGTCACGATGCACCCTCAAGCAACGAAGTGATGTGAGATGACCGATATTGTTGTGCCAACCCTTGGCGAAAGCGTGAGCGAAGCCACCGTTGCAAAGTGGCTGAAGCGCGCTGGCGATTCCGTGCGCAAGGATGAAACCTTGGTCGAGCTGGAGACCGACAAAGTCTCCGTCGAAGTTTCCGCGCCGGAAGCGGGCGTGCTGACCGACATCGTCGCCGGCGAGGGTGACACCGTGCAGATCGGCGCGCTGCTGGGGCGCATGGGCGCCGCCGGCGCGCAGG
>DPWD01000301.1 GCA_003526465.1 Hyphomonadaceae bacterium | reverse complement strand
GCGCGCGCCGCCGCACGCCCCGCGACTGGCCTAGCGCTTGACGCGCAAGCATGGAACGAAGTCCGCGCCGCGTGCGCGGCTCAAGAGAAGTAGGGCGTGCAACACCAAATCGGGGAGCACGGGGGACATCATTCCTACGGCGTGTTCGGGCCGCCGTGCGGGTTGATCGCTGTGCCTGAATCCTGCGCCGCAGCCGGCTGGCCGCCGCCTTGAGTGAAGATTCCACGGCCGCGCTCCTGGATCCACATGGCGATGTCTTCCGACATGACGCCCGCGACGATGCCGAACAGCGACACCGTGAACGGATTGAGCGCCGAGGAAGTTCCCGGCTGCTGCGCGCCCGCACTGCCCAGCGAGAAACTCGACAACGCGGCATTCGCCAGCACATAGAGCGCAAGCGCTGCGCACATGCCGAAGATCAGCCGCACCGCGATCTCGGCAACCGTCACCGGCGCCGCGCGGTTGAGGTAGGCCGGAAACAAATACAGCAGCGCGCCGAGTGCGCCCATCAGCAGCACCAGGGCAGTCGACAGCAACGCCGGATGGCCTTGCGCCAGAAAGGCGCTGACGCCGAGCGGACTCATATTCGTCAGCGCATCGGCTTCCCCGCGCACGCGCGCGAAATGTTGGTAATCTGGAACCACGCGTTCCTGCAGCGCGTAGATGCGCCGATTGGCTTCCGAGACTTGGCCCCCCACCAAACGTTGTCGCGTTTCGAGCGCGGCGCGCTCGGCGCCCGTTTCGGTGAGCGCCTCTTCCTGCGTGAACAATTGCTGAGCCTGCGTGCGCAGGGCGGCGACGCTCTGCTGATCGGCGGGACTAAGGCCAGTGCGCGACGCCAACAGACTGACACGTTGATTGAGCGCGCCCGCGCTCAAATCAGCCGCGGCGCTCGCGGCTGGGCGGGCATTGGCGCGCGCTTCAAGCGTTGCTATCGCGCCGACCATTGCCGCGCGCGCTTCGTCGGCGTCGGAGCCTGCGCTCTGGGCTTGCGTCTCGAGCGCGGCCAAGCGCTGCTCGATCTCCAAATACTCGCCGCGCGGTCCGCCGGATTCTTCTTCGATGCGCTCGATCTGCGCCTCGACATCGGCCAATCGCTCGAAGGAAATGAGCCCGTTGGTCGCGGGCGAAATCTGAGCGACGCCGAATTGGAAATCGCGCGCACTAAACACCAGCGCCGCCATGCCCAGAACAAGCATCATGGCCAGGGCAAGCACCACGCCCACCGCGAATTTGTAGAACGTCATCGTCCCCCTCCTCTGCCCTTCGTCCCACGCGGGCAGGGACATCTTATCCCGGATTCAGAACAATCGCACAGGCGAGTTTTGAATCCGACTGATGACGGTTTTGTGATCAGTGAATATTATCTCATGTCTTCATTTTTTGCTTGTAATTATTCATGCGGTGGCACATGATGTTCCTAGCGCTCCTCCCAAAACAGCGCGGAAATACTGGAGATTTCAATATGTTGCTACATCGCACCTTGCTTGCAGCCGCCGCCATCAGCGCCGCCCTAGCCGGCACCGCGTTTGCGCGCGACCCTGTTTTTACGGTCAAGCTTGCGGCCCCGGTGACTGAGCAGACCCGGGTGATCGCCCAGAACACGCTCTGGAATTGCGTAGGCGACACCTGCCAGGCGCGCCCGAACCATGCCGCGACCGTGCGCTCGTGCCGCCAATTGGTGCGTGAACTCGGCGCGCCCGTGCTCGCCTATGGATCGGAGGCTGACCAGCTCTCGGCCGATGAACTGAGTCGCTGCAATGGCGACAACGCCACCCTGCAAGCGCGCAACTGATCGGGCGGGGGACACACACTCCCGCCTACAGTGGCGTGAGTGTGTGTCCCCGCGACCGCCTCCTTTACGCGCGCCCGCGCAGTCCTGTTGCTGATCCGGAAGGATCGCACGGCGAAAGCGTGAGCAGCGTCGCCGCTGGATCCCCCGCAATGCGCAAGCGAGCGGTACCGGTGCGACCGTCCAGCAGGTTGTGGGTCAGCGGCGCGATCGCGCCATCGGCGCGCCGGCCGAGGACGAAGACCCCGTGTGCGCCGGGGTCCCCGGCGCCACCGGCGACGTGGGGCAAACGGTAGGTAACGCGAACGCGGAAATCATCGCCGGCAAGCCGCTGATAGCGGGGGTGTGCGAACAGCACCTCAGATTTGTCTCGGTACACCATCGCTATCGTATCGGGTTCGAACCGCACCCCCACCCCAGTCGCGCACGCCAAAGGTGTGGCGCTCCACAGCCCCGACAACTCGTCAGGAGGCGCGGGTGGCGCGCACCCCGCCACCCCAAGGCATAGGCTCAGGCTCAGGCCCGCGATGATCTTGGCAACACGCGCCATCCCATCGCGGTTAAGCTGCGCCGGTTGACGAGTCCTGAACGCTAAAGCCTCGATCAAAGCCCCGTGTCGCTTTTGAGGTCAGACGCTTTAGGTCATTTGCCAAAGCGGCGCTGGCGCCCCATGTCCACTCCACCTCCTCAATGGATTCCGCCTCCGCCCCCCCGCCGCCGCCGACTAGCGCCCGGCCCGCGTCCGCCGTGCTTGACGAACTCGCCGACAGCTTCGCCGCCGCCGAGAGCGTCAGTGTGGGTGAGTTGCTGGATCGCCTGGACGCGCGCGCCAACGGCGTTGTGCTGCTGGTGCTGGCGCTGCCGATGTGCGTGCCGAACATCCCCGGCATTTCCACCATTTTCGGCATTCTCATGATCGCGCCAGCATTGGAATTGCTGCTCGGCATGCGCAGATTGTGGATCCCGCGGCGATTGCGCGAGGCGCGCATCCCGACCAGCGCCTTGCGGAAAACCTTTGCCGCGGCGACGCCGATGCTGCGGCGTGTGGAGTACTTGATCAAGCCTCGGCTGTCGCAGCTCACGCGGCTTCCATTCACGATCTATGTGGGCCTACAGACGCTGCTGATGGCGCTGGTGCTGATCCTGCCGATCCCCGGAGGCAATTGGCCGCCCGGCATCACCGTAGCGCTGACCGCACTTGCGCTTTTGCAGCGCGACGGCCTGCTGATGCTGCTGACAATGGCGGCGTGCGCGGCTTCAACGTACGCCGCCTATATATTTGGCCACGCCGTGCTCAATGGCGTCATCGACTTGATTCAGCGGCTCATGAACGGCGGCTAGCAGCGCCGCCGTATTACCCAACCCAGCACTTGACCTGAACTGTCGAGCGCTTGCTCCGCGCACGCGGCGCGGCGCGGCTGTTCGGCGCCGCGTTGAAACTCCGGATCGCCTTCGCCTGGTGCGGTGTCGAGATCGGAGAGATGTTCGAAGCGAGCATTGTCGCCAGCGGCGGTAGCGGTGCAGACACGCCGCGCGCCATCGGATTCGCGCAGACGAACGCTGACTTCGCCCTCTTCGAGCGCGCCAGCGAAAGTGACCCGCACCGGCGGCGATTCCGCACGCGCCAAGCACGCATCGATGGCGGGCATCAATTCCGGCAGCACCGAAGCCCAGGTCGGGCGCGCTCCAGCAGCAACGCCGCGCCGCGCACAGCCCTGGTAGGCCACACCCTCGAACAGCACATCGGCCACGTAGGGCAGCTCGACTCCGCTGGCGGTGCAGGCTTCCTGCTTGATGGTGATGGTCAAGGGACCCGCCACCACGCGCAAGCCGCGCTCTCGGAAGTCGCGGGCGCCGACGACGCCGCCATCCTCGCCCAGGCCAGGGCGCGAGAATTGGGCGTAATCCTCAAGCAGGGTCAGCTCCCAAGCGCCCTCGGCTCCGCCCAAAGAATCAAGACTGCCGGAAGCCTGGAACTCGCCTTCGAAGGCGGTGCGCTGGCTGGCGTTGGCGGGTCCGCCGATCGCCGCCAATTGCTCGGCGGCCAGCTCCGCCTCGCGCTGCGCATTGGTGGGTGAAGCAGGCGCGGCCTGATCCTCGGGCGCGCCAGATTGGCGCTGGCAGCCGCTAGCGGCCAGAGCAAGCACCACACCTAAGACGCGGAGCATCGCCCGCATGTTCCTACCCCCAAGGGCCAACACTAGACCCCAATTCGCTCCGAAACGCCAGCGTCCCGGTTTTCAATTGGGAGTCCAGCTTGGATCGGAACGTGGCGAATTTCAAATCCGCGGCGCTAGTATCGGCACATGCAGGGTGATTCCAGCCTTCCTTTTCTTGAGTTTTTCGCCGGCGGCGGCCTGGCGCGGCTTGGGCTTGCGCCAGATTTCACAAGCGTGTTCGCCAACGATTTCGACCCCGCCAAAGTCAAGGCCTACCAAGGCGCGTTCGGCAATGCTCCCATCAGCGGCGACGACATCTGGCGGCTTTCGGCTTCCGAGCTGCCGCCAGCCACGCTCGCCTGGGCGAGTTTTCCTTGTCAGGATCTCTCGCTCGCGGGCGCGCGCGCCGGGCTGGCTGCGCCTCGCTCTGGCGCGTTCTGGGGCTTTCACCGCTTGATCGAGCGTCTCGGCGCGGCAGCGCCCGACCTGCTCGCGCTCGAGAACGTCACCGGCCTGCTCAGCTCGCACGGCGGCGCCGATTTCACCGCGCTCGTGCATGCGCTGGATGGCTTGGGTTACCGCGTTGGCGCGCTGGAGATCGATG
>DPWD01000317.1 GCA_003526465.1 Hyphomonadaceae bacterium | reverse complement strand
CGGCGCGCGCGCTCGCCATGGCGCCAGCGCCGCTGGCAGCGGGCGCGGCGGCAATTTGGGCAAGCACCAATGGCGTCGGCCTTTTCAACATGGTCGCAATCCCTCCCTGGGCGGGGGTCGGCGTCGGCATGATTGCCCTCGACCTTCTTGTATGGGCCCAACACTGGGCGTTTCATCGCTTTGCGTTTCTGTGGGCGTTTCACCGCGTCCATCACGGCGACCGCGACGTTGACGCCACCACCGCGCTCAGATTCCATCCCATCGAGATCTTGTTGTCGGCCCTGCTCAAGACTGCTGCGGCCATCGCCTTGGGCGCGCCGCTCGCTGCGGTCATTCTGTTTGAAGTCCTGCTCAATGCCTGCGCCATTTTCAATCACGCCAACACGTCGCTGCCACCTTTCGTCGAGCGAATTGGCCGCTGCGTCCTCATCACGCCTGACCTCCACCGTATCCATCACTCGCAGAGACCCGACGAGCACAATTCCAATTACGGCTTTTGTCTCTCTTCGTGGGACTGGCTCTTCGGCACGTTGCGTCGCCGCGCCGACGCGGGCGCGGCGCCGGACGTACTAGGTTTGAGCGACTTGCAGGATAGCAGACCCGAACTTTTGTCATGGTCGCTCATGTCGCCGTTCGACTGGCGGCGGCGATGACTGAACGCGGTCCGCGCCGCCATGTCAGCGCCGCTTATGTGTCAATGCTCGCCGTCGCCATGGTGGTTGGCGCGGGCATCTTCAAATCGCCGGCGCTCGTCGCCGATGCAGCCGGATCACCGTTCTGGCTGTTCGCGGCCTGGACAATTGCCGGCCTTGTCACGCTGATCGGGGCGCTCTCATACGCCGAGCTTGCGGCAGCCTTTCCGCACGCGGGCGGGGATTACCATTTTCTCGACCTCGCTTACGGCCGCCGCTCTGCGTTTCTGTTTGCTTGGGCGCGCTTTGCCGTGATCAACACTGGCTCGATCGCGCTCCTGGGCTATGTCCTCGGCGATTATCTGAATGCAGCGCTTCCGATTGGCGTTCATGGCGCGGCGATCTATGCGGCGTTGGCGGTCGTTGTGCTGACAGGTTTCAATCTGTGGGGCGGGGGCGCGCATCAGGACGCCGCCGACTACGGGCTCACCAGTCTTGAAGTCGTCGGCCTGATGATCATGACGGCGGCCGCCTTTGTTCTGATCATGCGCGGGATTGGACCCGTGGACGACGCTTCAATCGCGATCGCCGCGCCGCCGGCGAGCTTCGGCTATGCGCTTGTCTATGCCTTGCTTGCCTATGGCGGTTGGAGTGAGGTGGCGACGCTGTCGGCCGAAGTTCGCGACGCCAAGCGGGGCATGGCGCGGGCGCTGATCAGCGCGATCGTCATCATCACGGCGCTCTACCTCGCTGTGAACTGGGCGTTCTGGTATGGCCTCGGGACCGAGGCGTTATCGCGTTCGCGGGCGCCCGCGGCGGAACTCATGAACAGGGCGTTTGGCCCTTGGGCGGGTTTTGCGACGGCGCTCGCGATCGCCTTTGCCGTCATCACGTCGATCAACGCGACCATTGTTGTCGGCGCGCGCACGACCTATGCCTGCGCACACGATTGGCCGGCGCTCAAGCGCATCGGCGTTTGGGACGAGCGGCGCCAGATTCCGGCGGCGGCGATTGGGGCGCAAGGCGCTCTCTCGCTTGCGCTCGTGGTGTTCGCCGCCTTTTACGAGGGCTTCGTCACCTTGGTGGATTACACCGCACCGGTCTATTGGCTGTTTCTCGCCATGAGCGGGTTCGCTGTAATCGTGCTTCGCGTGCGCGACGCCAGCGCCCCTCGACCGTTTAAGGTTCCTCTCTATCCATTTCTGCCGCTTGTCTTTACCGCTTCTAGCCTCGCCATGCTTGCATCTTCTCTCCAGTACGTAACCGCCGCATCCGGCGCGGGCGCGCTCGTGAGCGTCGCGGTTTTAGGCGCAGGTCTTGTAGCGCTCGCCGTCACGGAGGCCGCGAGCCGGGCTGGAGCCTAGAGCGCATGCTCGCGCAACACTGAAAGAAAAAGATCAGGCTCGGGACGAACCCGATAATTGTCAGTCTCGTGGGTCCAGCGAACGACGCCGTCCTTGTCGGTGACGATGACGGTCGGCAACACCGTATCGGCGTCATATCCCAAAACCTGCATTCCGAACGGCAATCCGGCCGGATGATCGATACCCAATAGGCGCGCGGCTCTGTTGCCGACATCGACATAATATTCGAAGCGGACGCCATGCTTGTGCGCAAGCTGCTGGGTATGCGCTTGCGGTTGCGGCGAAATCAGCGTCACGCGCGCTCCCGTAGCCTCAATTGCCTGGTATCGGCCTGCCACTTCCTTGATCTGCGCCATGCAGAGCGGACACCAATTGCCGCGGTAAAAAATCAATACGGTTGGACGGCCCCGCCAACTCGCGGAAAAGACCTCGTGGCCGCTTTCGTCCTGTACGGAGAAATCCGGAAGCGCCCGCCCAAGCGTCAGCGCGCTACTGCGGCGCGGGCCAAGATCAGAATACCAGAAGGAATAGATGAGAAAGCTCGCTAGTCCCGCCAGTGCGACCAACACCGGCGTGAGATCGGAAAAGCCGACCAGCCACGACCACGCGGATAGCGCGAAACCGGCGGTGGCGAAGGCGATAATGGCGGGCAGGCGTGCACTGGTGCGGGCGCTGCGCTGTGTCAACATGAGCCAGCTCAGCAGCCCAAGGAACGGAAGTGTTGTCAGCAACGCGCCGATCCAGCCCGGCGAAAAGCCGGGCCCAACGATGCGCAGGAAGGCAAACGCGCTCGCGCCCACGAGGAAGCAGAGATAAAGGCTCACGAATATCGATTTGAGCGATGTCTTCACGTGTTTGTCTCCTCACGCGTCAAAGCCAGGCGTCGCCGCTGTCGTGTCGACGCGGCGCCTCCAAGAGCCAGTAGAGAACATTGTCGCTGAAGCTCGCCGATCGGGTGAGGCCGAGGTGATCGCCTTCCAGCAGCAGCGTCGTGTTGAACCTGAGCGGAGACTGAAGCGCAGGCGTCCAGCGATCTTCGCCGCGCTCGTCGAGCAGCGCGCTGGCGCGCAACACCGCCCCATCGCCGGGCGCATTTTCCAACACGGACAAGCGTCCACTCGCATCGTTGAGCGCGAGCGTACGGGGCGTGTCGAGCGCACCGCCCGCCACCAGCATGGCCTCAACACCTGGCGTGGGGCCTGCGCTGACGTCGAGCGCTGCGGTGAAGCGGCGCGCGCGCCGCAACAATCTCGCTTGGACCTCATAGGCCACAGATAGACGGTCAGCTTCGCCCGAGATTGCTGGAAAAAGCGCGCGGCGAACCTGATCCTGTGCGGGATCGGCCAGGCCCCATTCATAGCGGCGCCAAGTCGCCGGATCGAAAATGTTAGCAAGCGGTTCGTGGCGCGCACCATCGAAGACGACCGGGCCATGCCGCGGACGCGGCAGCAATTGATAGAGCGAGGCGTAGGTGCCAAGGATCGCGGGGGGATAGAAGGGCAGAAGCGGTCTGCCGAAATCGCGTCCTTCGATCAGATAGAGAAGCGTACGCAAGCTCCCCGCATTGGGCGGGGCGACCAGCACGGCGCGCTCGAAATAGCCGGCGCCTTCCCAGGTGACCTGAGGCGCCTCGGCATCGGTCAAGGGCGCTGCGCCGTAGCGCATGAAGTATCTGAGCAGGAGCGCGCCCATGGAATGGGCGACGACATCGAAGCGGATAGACGCCGGCGCCACATCGAGGTCGAAGCGTTCCGCGTACTGGGCGGCCACATAGGTGCGCTTGGCGTCGAGAAATGTCTTGAGCGCCGCGGCATTGGCGGCGTTGTCGAGCCGCCAATCATAAGCGAATTGAAAACAGGTGAAATGGTCGCCGCCATAATCAACGCCGGCCAGTCCAAGCGATTCGTCGCGATAGCCGCCGGCGCCCAGGGTCGCGAGGATTTCCGCATACTGGGCAAGCTCAAACGGAACACCCGCGAGACGCACGCGCACGCGATCCAGAACCCCGTCTGCGTCGGCCAAGCCAAGCGCCGCACCGGCGGCGACATCGAGTTCGAGCGGCGCGGCGAGGGCGCGG
>DPWD01000391.1 GCA_003526465.1 Hyphomonadaceae bacterium | reverse complement strand
GCTGGATCGTGGCGCGCGACCGGGCGCTGAGCGACGTAGTGAAAACCGGCGTGGCGGTGGCCAATGCCGCGCGCGACTACACGGTGAAGGTCGATGTGACGCGGCTGCGCGCGGGCGCGCCGTACTTTTACGGCTTCCGCGCCGGGGCCGCGGATAGTCCCATTGGCAAGACGCGCACGCTGCCGCGCGGCCGCACCGAACAGGTCACCTTTGCGGTGGCGTCATGCGCGTCCTTTCCGCACGGATATTTCAACGCCTACGATGCGCTCGCCAAACGTGACGATGTCGATGTGGTGATCCATCTGGGCGACTATATCTACGAGTACGGGATTTCCGGTTATGGCGGCGAGACGGCGGGGCAATTGGGCCGCATCCCCGCGCCCGATGTCGAACTGAAGCGTCTGGCCGACTATCGCCAGCGTCACGCGCAATACAAATCCGAAGCGCCGCTGCAAGCCGCGCATGCGCTGTGTCCGTGGATCGTGGTCTGGGACGACCACGAGGTCGCCAACGATAGCTTCTCCGCCGGCGCGCAGAACCACCAGGAAGACGAGGGCGCGTGGGCTCAGCGCAAGCAGGCCGCGCTGCAGGCCTATTACGAGTGGATGCCGATCCGCGACCCCGAACCGGGCCGTCCGTTCGAGGCGATCAATCGCTCGTTCCAGTTCGGCGATCTGGCGAGCTTGATCATGCTCGAAACACGGCTGCTCGCGCGTAGCCAGCAGCTCGACTACGCGAAAGATCTGCCGATCCAGATGCAGCGTTGGGATTTCTCCAGCGCACCCGTGGCGTTGCGCGAGGGCGAACCTGACCGCCCCGGGCAACGCCTGTTGCCGGCGGTCTACGAGGACGTGAACGGCGAGACACGCCCGGTGCTGGACTGGCGGCGCGCGCAGGGTTTGGTTGCGCGCGCGCGCGATTTGCCTGCGGGTTTTTATCTGGCGCCGGATGTCGCGCGTTTGCAAACAATGTTGCATGCCCCCGAGCGTGTGTTGCTGGGCGAGGCCCAGGAACAATGGCTTGCGGGCGAACTGCGCGCTTCGAAAGAGGGGGGCGCGGCCTGGCAAATCATCGGCAATCAAGTGATGGTGGCGCCGGTCGATGTGCCTGATCTTTCCCGCACCCCGCCGCAGCTTGCCGCCGCTTTGGAGCGTTTGCAGCCGGGCGTGAGCCAATTGCTGAAGCTTTCTCGTTTCGCGTTCCCGCTCAACACCGATGCGTGGGACGGCTATCCTGCCTGCCGCGAGCGCGTGCTGCAGGCGATCCGCGACGCGGGCGGCAACGCGATTGTGCTCACCGGCGACACCCACATCGCCTGGGCCAACGAACTGAACGATGCGCAGGGCCGCGTGGCCGTGGAACTGGGCGCGACCTCCATCACCTCGCCGAGTGAATCCTCGTACTTCACGCAGGCGGGGGTGGATTTCGCTGGCGGCGTGCGCGCGCGCAATCCGCACGTAAAATGGCTCGACGGCGAGCGCCACGGCTTCATCGTGCTGACCTTGACGCGCGAGGCGGCAAACGCCGAATTCGTCGCGGTGTCGACCATCGTGTCGCCGAGCTACGAAAGCGCGCGCGCGGCATTCTTCACGATCGCGGCGGGAGAAGGGGCGGGAGTTGGGGCGTTGGCCGGCGAATAAGCGCCTTCGCAATTGCACGCGCCGCGCGGGCGCCGATTGTGGCGAAATCCGCGCTTCTCAAGCTGAAATGTTGTGGTAGCGTATGGCGCTGGCGGACTTCGGGGAGGGGGACCATGAGCACGCAATCTGAGCAAGCCGCGTTGACACTGGAGGAAAACGCGCTGGAAACCTCGGCGCGCGCGCTCAGCGAATTTGTCATTCGCGTTGCGGTGCTGCCGGTGACGCTGCTGCTCGCCAAACCTAGCGCTCTGGCTCACGCCCACACCACCGGCAATTATCGCCCGCTGCCCTCGCCTTTCTTGCTGGCATTGGTCACCGGTGTCGTTGTCTCGGGTCTGACCAGCAACATTTCCGAATGGGGCTTTAATCGGGAGGGGTCGGAGGACTTCACCAAGGCCATCTTCAATTTCTACGGGGAAATGAACGGCCTGGATTCAGTGCTGTTCGCGCTGCCGTACATGGCCCTGGTGTGGTTCGCGGCGGGATTGATCTCGGGCGCCATGTGGCGCGGCGTGCGCAGCGCCCAACCGCTTTTTGCCGGGCTCGCCTTGTGTCTCGGCGCGATCGTGGAAGTGGCGGTGATCGTCATCTTGGTGGGGATCGTGTTGCGGCCGCAATCGAGCGCGGTCAACAATGTTGTCATGTACATCATGTTCGGCTTCGTTTTGTTCGCGCTGATACTGGCGATAAAGGTGGTGCGGCTGGTATTTGTGCTGCGGCGGGAAAATCGCTCGTCCTGGGTCGGCGCCGTTGTCGCGGCGGTGCCCACGCTGTTCATACTTGTGCTGAGCGGGTTGACCGGCGGCGGGGTTTCCGCGGCGGTGGTCTCCGCCCTTAGTCAGCGCGTGGAAGTCGCCGCGGACGCCGAGAGCTACCTCGATGCCGGCGATTTTTCCAGCGCGGTCACCGCCTATAATGAGGCCATCGAATCCAATCCCAACGATGCGACGGCTTTCGTCAATCGCGCCCGCGCATTGCGCGGGCAAGGCGACCTGGACGGCGCCGTCCGCGACTACACCCAAGCGATTGCCCTCGATCCCGAGCTGGCCGGCGCCTATTACGCCCGCGGGCGTATCTTTTTCGATCAGCGCGAATACGCCGGGGCCGTCGCCGACTACGATTCTGCGATCGCGTTGGCGCCAACTCCGGCTCTGTACAATTCGCGCTGCTGGACCCGCGCGGTGTGGGGGCGACAGCTTGATATGGCGCTCGAGGATTGCAACGAGGCGCTGCGATTGCGCCCGGGCGAAATCAATACGTTGGACAGTCGCGGCCTCGTTTACTTCCGTATGGGGGAGTTCGAACGCTCCTACGCGGATTACAGCGCCGCGCTCGAGGTTGATCCCGGCTTCACGCCTTCGCGCTACGTTCGGGGCGTCATCCAATTGCGCTTGGGGCGAACCGAAGCGGGTCAAGCCGATCTCGCGGCCGTCGCGGAGCAGGATCCTGACGGCTTGATCCCCGAGCGGTACCGAGGTTATGGCGTCACCGTCGAGGCGCCGGCGGACAGCCCCGAAATCGCATCGCCGCCCGTGGCTATAGGGCCGCCGTGATGGGTCTTCGCCGCGGTTAAGAGCCGTCGGTATTATGCCGCTTTGACTTCTTCCGCCTCGTCATAGTCGGATAGGGCGACGGCGGCATGTTCCCCGCTGCGGATGGCGCGCATCAGCATGTTGTGCACGAACAAATTGGTCGCGTTCAGATCGCGGCCGGAATTCTGCGCATAGCTGCGCAGCGATTCCGCAAGCGCCAGGAATTGTTCTGCGTTCATGGTTGCTCCATGAGCTGATTTGGCGACGGACCCGTAACTGATACGCGACGAATTGGTGGCGGGTTACGGGCGCGCGGCTGAAAGTCGGCGGGTCTGGGATCACCCTTTCTCCGCGCCAAGGCGGTTCACGCGGCCGCCGCCGCGCATGAAGGCAAGCAGCTCCGACGAGGGCTTCTCGTTCAGCCATTCCTCCGCGAATTGCCCAAACACCGGCGCATACTTGAAGCCATGGCCCGAGCATGCCGAAAACAGCAGCACGCGCGGATGAGCAGCACTTGGCGCGATCAGGAAGTTCTCGTCCGGCGTCACCGTGTAGAGGCAGCGCGCCATGCGCACCGGCCTCGGATCGTGGCGCGGCAGCAGCGTTTCGGCGTGCTCGGACAGCAGCGCCTCGTCGGCAGCGTCCGGCTCGCGCACCGCGTCCGGATCGGCCGCGCCTCCGACGGCGTGAAAACCGAATTTGTACAGCCCGCCTGGAGCGGGCATGCCGTAAATCCCCGCTTCGTCATCGCAACAGATCACAGGCAACAGCCGCGGCGTCTCCGTCCTGAAATACCCAACCACACGCCGCTTCNNACCGCGAGCTTGCCCGCGAATTCCGGCAGGAGTTTGCCGCCCCAGGCGCCGCAGCACACGATCACCGCGTCGAACGTGCGCGCTTGGCTGTCGATCGAAAGAGCCGGGCCCACGATTGGCGCGGCGACGCGCGCATTGTGCGTGAGTTTGGCCCCCCAGCGCGCGGCCTGCCGCAAGAGGAAAGCGCGCGCGGCGTCAGCGGCGATGACGCCGCAATCTTCCTGCCTAAACACGTCCCAATCGTAGGGAAGCGCGATGGCG
>DPWD01000125.1:3564-4314 GCA_003526465.1 Hyphomonadaceae bacterium | reverse complement strand
GCCTTCCGCGGCTCGCCGCCGGGCTTGCGCGGCGTGCATGCGCTGCGGGCGATGGTTTACGACACGCAGGTGCAGGGCATCATGATGCTGCAGGCGCTGTCGGAGCCGCGCCGGCCATGGCGCATCAATTCCGAAATTGGCGACATGAAAGGCGTCTGCATTTCCGGGACGCCGCTGCTCGATTATCAGCGCATGGATGTCTGGATGGACACCAAGCCCAAGCCCAAGCGCCGCGGCGACCCGCAGCCGCCGATGACCGCGCTTGAACGCGTGCTCGGCCGTGAGCTAGACGCTCACGTCTTGGAGGCGCTCGATTTCATGGACAATGGCAAGAAGGCGAACTTGGAGCTGCTTCTGGAATTGGGGATCGGCGTTGGCAAGACCTATGTCGATGCCAATTACCCCGATCCCAAATTCGATCTGGCAGAGTGGAAGCCAGCGTGAGCGCAGTGCGCACGCTTAACGTGGCGGTCACCGGGCATAGGCTCAACCAATTGCCGGAAGCCGAACGGCCGCGGATCCAAAGCGAGATACTGCGCGCGCTGGCGGCGGCGGAGGAAGCCGCGCGCATGGCCACCGGAGCGCCCGCGCGCTGCGTGCTCTATTCGGCGATCGCCGAGGGCGCTGACCGTTACGCCGCCGACGCAGCGCTCGCGCGCGGTTGGCGGCTGATCACGCCGTTGCCCTTTGATGTGGAGCGCTATGCGGACGATTTTCCTGAGCAGGTTTCCAAGGATCATTACCAGCGCT
>DPWD01000125.1:0-3535 GCA_003526465.1 Hyphomonadaceae bacterium | reverse complement strand
CGCCGCGGTTGGGCGCATGCTGATCGAAAAGGCCGACCTGTTGCTGTGCGTATGGAACGGCTTGCCGCCCAAGGGGCCCGGCGGCACTTCGGAGGTGGCCGCTTTGATGCTGGAAAAGGGCGGGCTCGTGCTCTGGATTCCGGCGCAGGGCGGGGAAACCAAGCTCGTCGGCCCCGCGCCGCTGCCGCGCGGCGGCACTTTCCGTCGCAAGCTGCATGAAGCGCTGGCCGCATCGTTTGCGCGCGCGCCGCGCCCACCGGAGATGCGCGTCGCATGAAACGAGCAGTGATTGTCGGCGCCGGCGTGGTTGGGCTTTTCTGCGCGGTGCGGTTGGCGAAAGCCGGCGCACGGGTGACTTTGGTCGAAGCCGAGAGCGAGGATCTGAGCGTGTACGCGCCCGGCGCCTCGGCCGCCGCGGCTGGCATGCTGGCGCCGCTGGATCACCTGCCAAACGCAAATAGCCAACTCGCGTTCCAGTCGCTCGACTTGTGGCGCTCGCTGCAGCTTGGCGCGGAATGGGCCGATGGCGTGCGCTTCGACGGCGGCATTCTGGTGGCGGGGGATGAAGCGGAGGCGCAAGCAATACAGGCGCACGCGCGTGCGCTTGGGCGCAGGGCTTCCGCGCTGTCGCCGTCGCAATTTCGCAAACGCACGGGTTTCGACGCGAAGCTCGATCACGCCCTGCTGGTTGAAGACGAAGGCGTCGCCGATCCCATGCGCGTCATGAGCGGCCTCTACATGCAGGCGCGCGCGCTCGGCGTTACCCTTGCCTACAGTCACGATGCGAGCGAGGTCGCCCCCAAAAAGGTCGCGACTTTCGAGGGCGGTGTCTACGAAGCCGACCACGTGGTTCTGGCCCCCGGCGCGTGGGCGACCGATGTGCTCAAGGCGGCGGCGCCCGCGCTTTCTCATGTGAGTTCAGCCAAGGGCCATTTGGCGCCGGTGCGGCTCCCGCCAGAATTTGCGGCGAATCTGCGCGCGCCGGGCTTTTATCTGGCGCGCCGCCGCGAGGATTGCGTGCTCGGCGCAACCATGGAGCCAGGCATTCGCGGGCGAGGTGTAAAGTCCGAGCGGGTTGCGGAATTGTTCGCCGCGGTAGAGGCCTTTTTGCCGAGCGAGATCGCCCCTGCCGGCCGCGCCTGGGCTGGGATCAGGCCGATGTCGCCGGATGGCTGGCCAATGGTGGGCGACGGCGGCGCTGGCGTGCTGATTGCCGCTGGCCATTCGCGCAATGGCTGGTTGCTTGCGCCCCTTACCGCGGAAATCATTAGCGCGTATGTGTTCGGCGAGCCGATCGCGCCCGAATGGGAGGCGCTGTCGCCGCGACGTTTTGGAGCCCCATGACTTTCGCCATCGAACCCACCGAAGCGCAGGCCGCCATCGCCGAGGCGATGGCGAAGATATGCTCCAAATATGACGATCAATATTGGCTCAAGGTCGATGACACGGGAGCGTTTCCCGAGGCGTTCGTCGAGGATATCGCGGCCGGGGGCTGGCTCGGCGTGGCGATGCCGGAGCGCTTCGGCGGCGCGGGGCTTGGGCTTACAGAAGCGGCGCTGATGATGCAGGCAGTGGCGCAATCGGGCGCGGGCTTCTCCGGCGCCAGCGCGATCCATCTCAATATTTTCGGCCTAATGCCGATCGTGAAGTTCGGAACCGAGGAGCAACAAGCGCGCTTCCTGCCGCCGATTATCGAGGGCAAGGACAAAGCCTGTTTCGCGGTCACCGAGCCAAATTCAGGCCTCGACACCTCAAGCTTGCAGACGCGCGCCGAGCGCACTAATTCCGGCTATCGCATCACCGGGCGGAAAATCTGGACGACAAGCGCCCAGCGCGCCAACAAGATCCTTCTCATCGCGCGTACAACGCCAAAGGACCAGTGCCGCAAACCGACCGAGGGCTTGTCGCTCTTCTACGCCGATTTCGACCGCAGCAAGATCGAAGCCAATCCGATCCCGAAAATGGGCCGCAAGGCGGTGGAGTGCAACACGCTATTCATCGAGGATTTGGAGGTCACCAACGCCGAGCTCGTCGGCGAGGAAGGCGCCGGCTTCAAGATTCTGCTGAGCGGCCTCAATCCAGAGCGCATTTTGTTTGCTGTGGAAGCGATCGGGCTAGGGCGCGCGGGCATCAGGCGCGCGGCGCAATACGCCAAGGAGCGCGTCGTGTTCGGCCGCCCGATCGGTCAGAACCAGGGCATCCAGCATCCGCTGGCGAAGGCGTGGGCTGAACTCGAAGCCGCCAACCTACTCGCGTTCAAGGCGGCCGCGCTCTACGACGCGGGCAAGGAATGCGGGGCGGAAGCGAACGCCGCCAAATATCTCGGCGCCGAGGCGGGGTTTCACGCGTGCGAGACTGCCGTGCTCGTTCATGGCGGCATGGGCTACGCCAAGGAATATTTCGTAGAGCGTTATTTCCGCGAAGCGATGATCGCGCGCATCGCGCCAGTGAGTCGCGAGATGATCTTGAATTATATCGCCGAGCGGGTGTTAGGCCTGCCTAAGAGTTATTGAGGTCCCAGCGCTGGGGACAAACTGGGGGGACGAAGATTGAAACTCGCAGCCGCAGCCTCTTGGCTCCACAAATGGCTCGCGCTGATCGTTGGTGTGCAGGTGCTGTTCTGGGTCGCATCAGGGCTGTTTTTCGCCGTGTATCCGATCGCGCAGGTGCGCAGCGAGCACCGCATCGCCGAGCATGAATACCCAGCGCTAGCGGCGGCGGAATTGCCGGCGCCGCAAGCGATCATGGCGCTGGTAGCCGAGAGGCCCACGAAGCTGAGCTACGAACGCGACGTACTGGGACGGGCGGTCGCCATCGCCGAGTTCGAAAAGCGCGCGCCGGCGCTGATCGATCTTGCAAGCTTGCGCGTTCTCTCCCCACTCGATGAAGACAGCGCGCGCGCTATTGCTAGCGCTTATGTTCAGCGTGCGCCCGCCATTCGCGAGGCTCGTTTAGTGACCGCCGAGAGCCCGCAATATCGCGGCGCCTTGCCCGCCTGGCGCATCGCCTTCGACGACAAGGAGGGGCTCGCAATCTACGTTGCCGCCGATACCGGCCGCGTCGGCGCGCGCCGCTCCGATCTCTGGCGGCTCTACGATGCGCTCTGGGCCCTGCACATCATGGACTGGCGCGACCATGATAATTTCAACACCGGGCTGTTGATTGTGTTCTCGTTGACCACCCTGATCGTTGTTCTGGCCGGCTTCGTTTTGTTTCCGTATCGCTTAAAGTTGCCGCGCCGGCGCGCCGATTAACGCCAGCTTTACCAAATCGGCACAGCGCGGAGGCATGAGCGAGCCCATCGCGCCCGTGTCACAGGATGGCGTCCGCGCCGCGATTGCACGCGCTTCGCAGGCCACGGGCGTCGATTTTTCGCTGCTGGTGGAAACGGCGCGGCGCGAAAGCGCGCTCAATCCCCATGCGCGCGCTGGCACATCGAGCGCGACCGGCCTGTTCCAGTTCATTGAATCGACATGGCTCGACATGGTGCGCAGGCACGGCGCCGAGCATGGCCTGGGCGCGCAGGCCAACGCGT
>DPWD01000147.1 GCA_003526465.1 Hyphomonadaceae bacterium | reverse complement strand
CGCTCAAGGCCGGCCTCGATCCCAAGCGGGTTTCCCCGCACGTGCTGCGCCACGCGTTCGCCACCCATCTGGTCGACGGCGGCGCCGATCTGCGCACGGTGCAGGCCCTGCTCGGCCACGCCGACATCGCCACCACGCAAATCTACACCCATGTCGCGGAAGGGCGGCTAAGGACGTTGGTGGAGACAAAGCATCCGTTGGCGAAAAAGCGAACTTGACCGAATATACAATTTATTGTATATTCGGGTGTGAGTTTTGGCGAAACAACCTACCCCGCTTGCGTTTCGTGGAACTTCACTCGACGATCTGAGAGCTTTTCCCGTGGCGGCCCGCCGTATGGCCAGCTTCCAGCTGGACCGCATTCAACACGGTCTCGACCCCGACGATTGGAAGCCGATGAACACAATCGGGGCTGGCGTGCGTGAGCTGCGAGTGAGAGACAGGAGTGGCGCTTTCCGTGTGATTTACGTGGCGAAACTGGAAGGCGCTATCTACGTGTTGCATTGTTTTCAGAAGAAATCGCAGCGCACCAGCCGCGGCGACGTCGAGTTGGCAACCCGGCGGCACAAGGAATTGCTGAAGGATCTCAAGCGATGAGCGCCAAACGATTTGCAAGCGTCTGGGACGCTATCGAGGATTCGCCGTCCGAGGCGGAAAATTTGAAGTTGCGCGCCAAGCTGATGATCGCAATCGTCGCCTACATTGAGCGTGAAGGCATCAGTCAGGCGCAAGCCGCCAAGCTCTTGGGCGTGAGCCAACCGCGCATCTCCGACCTTACGCGCGGCAAGATCGACCTTTTTAGCATCGACACATTGGTCAACATGCTCGCCGCAACCGGCCAGCGCGTTAGGGTGAACATCGCAAAGAGCATTTGATCAGGAGCGCGCGCATGAGCGAACCGGCCTATTTCTTCACCCGCGAGACCGGCCGCGGCGCCGCGTTCGTGGCTTACGTGCTTTACCTTGTGAGCATCCCGAGCGCGGGGATACTCGCGCTGGTCGGCGTGATCCTCGCTTATGCCGCGCGCGACAGCGCCGAGGGCGTGGCGCGGGCGCATATCGAAAACCAGATCGCGACCTGGTGGACGGCGTTCTGGTGGGCGGTGGCGATCTGGATTGCGGGCGCGGTCGGCGTCGTGCTCAGCGTGGTGCTGATCGGCATCCCGATCCTCGTTCTGGCGGGGCTTGCCAGCCTTGTGCTCATGATCTGGTTTACGATCGTGAGCGCGCTCGGGCTCATCGCCCTGCTCGACGGCCGGGCGCGCTGAGAACGATCACAGCGGCGTTACAGGCTTGAAATTCTAGCGCGGCGGGTGTGAACGTACGCCCGGAGCGCGGATGGTTCGCGCATTGGTGAGTTGAGCATGCGTCATCTGATCTTGGCCGCGTTGATGTTCGGATTGGGAGCGCCCGCCTGGGGCTACACCTCCTACCTCCGGCCCAGCGATTACTGGCCCGACGGCGCGCAGCTTAGCATCGAGGGCTCGTTCGCAAGTCAATTCTTCACCCCGCAAATCGCGCTGCCGGGGCAGTTCACCATTATGCATCCCAACGGCGATCGTGGCGGTTTTTCGAGCCTCGCCGTCGGCGCCCAGGCAACCACTATGGAAACCAACCTTCCGCGAGGGGGCACCTACCGCGTCTCCACCGGCGAACAGCTCGGCCCGGTTCAGAACCTCGTCGGCGATCCCGCCGCCGAGGGCGGATGGCGCCAACTCGCGCCGGGCGAAACACCCGCCCCCGACATGCCCGCGACGACACTGCAGACGGTGACGCTGGCTGATGTCTATGTCACGCGCGGCACGCCAACGCGCGAAGTGGTGGATCGCCCGCTCGGGCGGCTTTCGCTGCGCCCGATCACGCACCCCAACCAGGTGCTCGCCACCCACGGCCTGGAGGTCGAAGTGCTGTTCGACGGCGCGCCGATGGCGAATACCGCGGTCGTGCTTTACGGGGCCGGCGATCCGGATTCCAAGCTCGATCGCTTCGCCACCACCGATTCCAACGGCCGCGCGATTTTTGTCTTCGACGCCCCCGGCCAATACGTGCTCGCTACCCGCCACCGCGCCAACGCGCCGGCGGGTTCGCCCGCAGCGGTGCGCTCCTACACCACCACGATGACGTTCGAAGCGCTGGCGGCGCTGCCGCCGACTTTCGTGGTGCCCGACCCCGACCCTGAGGAGCCACGGCGGCGCCGACGGAGATATTGATGAGCGACGCGGCGCCGGAATGGGCCATCGCCCACTGGCTGAACACGCACGCGCCGATCACGCTTGCAAGTTTGCGCGGACGCGCGGTGCTGGCGGTGGCGTTTCAGATGCTGTGTCCTGGCTGCGTGAGCCAAGGCCTGCCACAAGCGCAGCGGGCGCGCGCCATGTTCGCCGAGGGCGACCTTGCGGTGATCGGCTTGCACACTGTGTTCGAGCATCATGAAGCGCAGGGCTCGGCCGCCGCCTTGAGCGCCTTCCTGCACGAGTACCGCATTCACTTCCCTGTCGGCATCGATGCACAGGACGCACATGGACCTATCACCATGCGCGCCTACGGCATGCGCGGCACGCCGACGACTTTGCTTTACGATCGCGCCGGGCGGCTGCGGTTGCATGAGTTCGGGCACGTTGAAGACATGCGCCTTGGCGCGGCGATCATGGCGGTGCTGGGGGATGGACGCGCAACAGCTGGCGGTGGCGGTGGCGGTGACGGTGAAGCTGCCGCTGAGGTGTGCCGACCGGAGGGATGCACCTAACAGAAATCTCGCGCGCCGCCGAAATGTAACTTGAGCGCGATCAAGGCGAGGAGGATAGATCGGCGCCAGGGAAAAGCGGGGATGTGTCGGCAAGGAGAACGCTCGATGTCACGCGCCCGAAAAACTGCCCCAACCGCAAGCGGCATGAACTGGCTGGAGATTTTGCCGCCGGCGCTGAGCCCGTGGAATTGGTGGGGCGCGCCTTTGGCCGCGGTGCAGAATACGCACGCGATGCTGGACGCCTGGCGCAGCAGCGCCGACAGCATGCGCGCAGCGATGCGCGAGCAGCAGGACGCGTTCTGCGCGCTCTGCGAAGCCACGCTGGCGCGGCCAAGCAAACCCGAGCCGGAAGCGGCGAACACGGATGCGGCCAATGACGAGGACAAGGTAGAAATCGCCGACTTTGTCACCCCGATGATGGAGGCAAGCCGGGCTTACGGCCGTGTGGGGCGAGCCTTTATCGTCGCCCAGCGCAATTCCATGCGCGCCTTCACCCGGACCGATCAGCCCAACTGAAGCCGCTCTGGCAAGGTTTAGACTTTCGCCTCAGTCACGGCCCGGCTATGCTGGAGGCCATGGCGGGGGGACGCATGGCCGACGGGCGAGACGGCACTGGAAGCAGCTCTGGACACATTTCCGGAGGCTTCTCGAATTTGGTGGCGCTGCTGGCGCTGGCGATTTCGCTGGCGAGCGCCGGGTGGTCGGTGTTCGCCTTTTGGAAATCCTCCGAGATTCGCCCGCTGGCCTTCGAGGAAGTGAGTTTCCTAAACGACAAGGACGTCGCCCAAATCCAGATCGAGATCACCATAGCCAATCTTGCCTATGGCGATTATGACGACGTGGCGCGGGTGGAGGAAATGACGCTCCAGAACGGCGACCGGCGCTTGCGTTTTATTGCGCGCAACACCGCCTCCGTGCGCCCATTCCCGCCTGGCCCGGACAATTCCTATCCTACCCTTGAGCATCCCTGCCGTTGGGGCGGGGTGGGNNGTCTGCACCCGCAGCGATTCCCCGGTTGTGGCGCTGCCGGCGGGCGAGGTCGTCATTCATTATCCGCTGTTTGAACTGGCCTACGAAGATTGTGGGCTCGACGATTGCAGTTTCATAACGCACGCGCAGCTGAGCGAGTTCCTGCAAGGCGAGGTGCGCGCCACCTACACGGTCACCACCATGCGCGATGGTTTGCATTCGGTCTCTTGCACGCTCAAGACGGACGCCGAACAAGCAGCGTATTATGCAAGCGTAGGCTGGTTCAGTTCCGCCTGCGAAAACGTCTCTTGAAGAGGAGAGGAGTCCGCCAATGACCCAGACCGCCGCGAACAAGAAGCGCACCATGCGAACAATAGCCGCGACCGTTCTGCTGGCCGCGTTGAGTTTTTCGGACGTAGCCTTGGCGCAGGTTCGCCCTCCCGCCTCGCCCCCGCCCGCCGGCGCGTCAACGACCC
>DPWD01000288.1 GCA_003526465.1 Hyphomonadaceae bacterium | reverse complement strand
TTGGCGATCTGGTGCTGACCTGCGCCTCGCTCACCTCGCGCAACACTTCGCTCGGCGCGGCGCTTGGCGAAGGCCGCGCACTCAAGGAAATCTTGGGAGAGCGCCGCTCGGTGGCGGAAGGCGTGGAGAGCGCCCCGGCCGTGGTTGCGCTCGCGGCCAAGCACAAGGTGGAAATGCCGATCTGCGCGGCGGTCGACGCGATCGTCGCGGGGCGCATGAATATCGACGAAGCCATCGGCGCGCTGCTGTCGCGGCCGTTCCGCGCGGAAGGGGTATGAGGAAATATTGAGCGCTCCATATTTCTTGGTTTTTCGTTGCAATCGCGGCTGTTGGGGGTGAGATGACGGTATGAGCGGGTTCCGACCTGTAGCCGCGTTCGGTGCGAGCCTCTTCGTTGCGGCGCTTTGCGTTTTCCCTGCGCGCGCGCAGGCGCCCCCCCTCGAAGCGGTCGCGGCGGAAGAGGGGGTCGAGACGACAATCGGCACGACCATGTCCGAAACCGACCGCATGCTGGCGCAGGTCACTATCGGCGGGGCGGGGCCGTATCCGTTTATTGTCGACACCGCCGCCGAGCGCAGCGTGATTTCGCGCCAGCTGGCCAACGATTTGGGCCTGGCGCCGGCTGGGCGCGCGCGGCTGTTGTCGATGACCAGCTCGCGCGAGGCAGGGATGGTGCGCGTTCCCGACATTTCCTTTGCGCCAGGGCAAAGCCGCACGCTGCAAGCGTTCGCGCTCAATGGCCGCCACGTCGGCGCATCCGGCGTGCTGGGCATCGATGCGCTGCGGGGTCAGCGCGTCGTGCTCGACTTCGAGGCGGGCGAGATGCGCGTTGGCCCCGCGCCGCGCAATGCCGAGCGCTTCGGGCCCGACGATATAGTCGTGCGCGCGCGCAGCCGCTACGGACAGCTGGTGCTGATCGATTCCAGCGCCGAAGGCGTGGACGTCGATGTAGTGGTCGATAGCGGGCTGCAAGTCAGCTTGGGCAACGAGGCGCTGCGGCGCCTGTTGGTTTCGCGGCGCAATCGTTTCGAGCAGATCGAATTGTTGAGCATCACTGGCGAGAGTTTTAGCGCCGATTATACCCGGGTCGACACGCTACGTATCGGCGGAGTGGCGATCACTGGGATGCCTATCGCGTTCGCGGATGCGTATTTCTTCACCCGCATGCGCTTGACCCGACGCCCCGCGCTCATGCTGGGCATGGACACGCTGCGGATGTTCCGCCGCGTTGCGGTCGATTTTCCCAACCGGCGCGCGCACTTCGTGCTCCCGGAAGGCGCGGGGCGGGCGGAGCGATAACGCCGCTCGTTGAGATGCCCACGGCGGGTGCGTTCAGCTGTACCCGAACGGATCGGTTTGGACGAGGTTGGCGTGGGCGACGCGATATAGTCTGACACGGCAAAATTTTGCGTGGCTAGCTGCGAAAACGTCGCCAAAGGCAAGCCTCCAGCGTCGAAAATGGCGATCTCGCCGATCACCCCTGGCGGAGGGTTTCCCAGCCCTAGGCTGGTGCCGGGCGCCGGATAGAATTCGATCCTCAGCGTGGGCGCACTGTTGAGGGTCACCACCCATTGCTCAGGCGTGTTGGTGACAACCGTGTAGCCTCCGGGCGATGCCAGAGCGAGCAGGAAGTTTTCGGTAGGAAGGAGCGATGAACCGTTGAAGTTGAATGGCTGAAAGAAATCAACGAGTGACATCGGACCGCTCCTGCGTTGCGCCCACCAGCGCCGGAACTTGCGCCGCGCCACGTGGCCGTTCCACTAGGGACCCCTTTCCCTAGCACGGCGGCACCTCGTCCGAAAATGAACATTCTGCGTGGGGAAACGCATCACGCGCCGCCATATGGCTTGCAATCGACTTTCTCGACTCGAGCCAGCGATGCGCTACTCCGCCTTCGGCCCCTCCGTCGCTGGAGGAGGCGGAGCGGGCGGCGGCGCTGCCGCTTTCGGCGCCGGCGCTGGATGCGCTTCTTCTTCTTCCAGATCGGCGTCCGGCGTGCGCCGACGCGTCATCATGAAGCCGAGGCCGGCGAGCACGACGACGCCGAGCGCGATCCAGGGGAACCACCCCGACAAGCCGCCCATGCCTTGTTGCTTTTCGCCTTGCGCTTCTGCTGCGGCGGCGACTTCCGCCGCCGAGAGTCCGGTCACCAAGCCCGGCACGGTATAGGCCGAGACCTGATCGCTGGCGGCGACGAAATCGGCGTGGCGCTGGCCTTCCGCGAACGACAGCATTGCTTTGTAGTCGGCGGCGGCGGCTTGCATTTCCGGCATCTGGTCGGCGCTGCCCACCGAGGTGAGCGCGGCCACGCCGTTTCTGCCGAGCGCCTTTTGCTCGTAGCGCAAATCAGATCCTTGCGAGCCCGGCGCGGCCGAACGCTCGGCCCACATCAGTTCGGGCGCCGCCGCATCGAACGCGGCGTCCATGGCGAAGCCTTCGAACGGGCGGCTTTGCGAAGCGCGCGCGGTGCGCACATCGGCCTCGAAATTAGCGTCCGCAAGGCCGCTTGCTGTTTCCGGCTGCACATAGCCAACCGCGTCGTAGCTGACGGCCGTGGCCCAGGTTCCCGGTGCGCGCACATTTACGCCGGATTTAGCGAGCAGACCGAGCACGCTGCCGCTCGGCGTCGCTGCATTGTTGCGCTGCAGATAAGCGTAAGCTTCTTCGGCGGAATAGAAACGATACCCAGCCGGCACGTTGAGCGAGAAGGCGCCGTCCGCCAGCGCGATGACGCCCGTGCGTCCCTCGGGGGCTGCTTGTTGCGCCGCTGGCGTCAGCGGCGCC
>DPWD01000108.1 GCA_003526465.1 Hyphomonadaceae bacterium | reverse complement strand
CCTGTTCCGGCGCGGCGCCGCTGCCTGAAGCAGCCGCCGAACCGGCCAACGCCGCGAAAGCGCCAAACCACAAGCTGCGCCGGGAAACGCCCATGGCGGCAAGAATGCGTGGGCTTAGTTAGGAAAAAATTAAGGTCGCTCCAGCCGCCCTCTATTGCGCGGTCCAGCCGCCATCGACTTGGAGAGAAGCGCCGTTGATCTGGTCCGCCGCGGGCGTGGTCAAGAACACCGCAAATCCGGCTATATCCTCCACGCGTACGAATTGCTTGGTCGGTTGCGCGGCGAGGAGCACGTCGTTGATCACTTGCTCCCGCGTCAAGCCCCGCGCCTGCATGGTGTCGGGGATCTGGTTCTCCACCAAAGGCGTCAGCACATANNTTCGCGGTGATGCCCTGCTCGGCCACTTCCAGCGCCACCGCCTTGGTGAAGCCGGCGATGCCGTGCTTGGCCGCGACGTAGGCCGATTTGTACGGCGAGGCCACATGGGCGTGCGCCGAGGCGATATTGACGATGCGCCCGTACTTGGCGGCCTTCATCGCGCCCATGGCGGCGCGGATGGTGTGGAACGCCGCCGAGAGATTGAGCGCCAGGATCGCGTTCCATTTTTCGACCGGGAAATCCTCAATCGGCGAAACATGCTGGATACCGGCATTGTTCACCAGCACGTCAAGGCGCCCGAAGGCGCCGATCGCCGCCTGCACCAGGCCCGCGCACGGCCCGGCCTGCATCAGATCGGCCCCATCGTAACGGACCGCCACGCCGGTTTCAGCAGCCAGCCCGGCGCGCAGCGCCTCGATCTCCTCCGGGTCTCCAAACCCGTTCACCGTCACGTCAAAGCCGGCCTTCGCCAGCGCGCGCGCCACGCCGAGCCCAATACCGCTGGTCGAGCCGGTGATTAATGCCGCTCTGCGTTCGCCCATGTCAGCTTCCCCTATGACATCGCCTTGCGAGTCGGCGCCGGAACCGCTAGCGCAGGCGTCTTATTGCCGCCGCCGCCGGGCGCAAGGGGAACGCCATGGATTTTTCCGCGTCGATCAACGCCTTTGTAGCAGGGTTCCCCTATTTCATCATCCAATTGGCGGTGGCGCTCGGTCTCTTCGTCGCCTCTTTGGTCATTTATGTGCTGATGACGCCGCACAAGGAATTGGACCTGATCCGCGCCGGCAACCCCTCCGCCTCGCTGGCGTTCGGCGGAGTCGTGGTGGGACTCGCCATTCCTCTGGGCGCTTGCCTTTCTTCCGCCGCCAGCTTGATGGATGTGGTGATCTGGGGCGTCATCACGCTGTTGCTGCAGATTCTCGCTTTTCGCTTCACCGACATTTTCCTGCGCGGCCTGCCGCGCCGCATTGCTCAAGGCGATGTCGCCGCCGCTATTTTTCTGATGAGCGTCAAGATTGGGTTGGCGCTGATCGTCGCCGGCGCCATCTCCGATCCGAATATCAACCTGCTTTAGGCATCAACCTGCTCTAGGACCGAAATTTGTCGCGCCTGATACCTGACTGGCTGCTCTACATCGTCGTCATCGCGGCGGTGGTGTTCGTGCTCTTCCGCGTCGACCGGCGCGCCGATGCGCCAGAAGCTTTGCCGGGCGAAACTCAGGCGGGCGCCTTCCTGCCGCCGCCGTCCAACGTCGACCCGCAGGTGTTAGTGGAGGTCGGGCCGGTGGCTTCCGGCATGGGCTCGGCGTTCGCAATCACCGCCGACGGCTGGTGGCTGACCGCGCGCCATGTCGTAGACGGCTGCCAAAAAGTTGGTCTGATCGTTTCGCGCGGTGCGGCCGCGCCCGTGCGCGACGTCAAGCGCGCGCTGTTTGCCGATCTTGCTTTGCTGCGCACTGACATCGCCCCCGCCGCGCTCGCGATCGACACATCGGAACGGCATTTCCAAATTGGCCAGCGCGCCTACCATGTCGGCTTTCCACAGGGCCGCGGTGGCGAGGCCTATTCGCGGCTGATCGGTCGCGAAACTCTGGTCGCGAGCGGGCGTTACGACGTGCAGGAGCCGGTGCTCGCCTGGGCCGAACTGGGCCGCACCTCGCGCATGCGCGGCTCGCTTGCGGGCATGAGCGGGGGGCCCGCGCTTGCCGCCAATGGTCAGGTGATCGGCGTGACCGTCGCTGAATCGGTGCGGCGCGGGCGCATTTACACCGCAGCGCCCTCTTCGATCTTGAGACTGCTGCGCGTCGAACAAGTGAAGGCAGAGGGCGCGCCTGCTCCGCGCATGGCGCCCGATAATTACGGCCAGGAGGCCGACGATTTGCGCCGCTCGCTCGCGGTGGCGCAGGTGGTCTGCGTCGCGCCCGACGACATCCCGAAGACGTGAGCGCGCTGTTTGCCGACCGTTTGATCGAAGGCGTGCGCCGCGCCGGCTCGCCGCTCTGCGTCGGCCTCGACCCGTTCGCCGACAAGATACCCTCTCTGTTCGGCGACATCGCCGCCAAGCCGGCGGACACGTTGCTCAACTTCGGAACCGCGCTGGTCGAGATCGCCGCGAGGCGCACGGCGGTGCTAAAGCCGCAGCTGGGCTTGTTCGAGCAATTTGGCGAGATGGGGTACGCCGCCGCGCGCATGCTGACCCATTACGCACACGAGGCTGGCATGCTGGTCATTCTCGACGCCAAGCGCGGCGACATCGGCACCACCGCGGAAGGCTATGCGCGCGCCATGCTTGGCGGCGCGCCCGGGTTCGGCGCCGATTGCGTGACCGTAAACGCGTACATGGGTCTCGACACGCTGGCGCCGTTCCTGGACTTGGCCGAGCGCGAGGCCAAGGGCGTGGCGGTGCTGGTGCT
>DPWD01000025.1:6646-11452 GCA_003526465.1 Hyphomonadaceae bacterium | reverse complement strand
CGCGGCCACCTCCCCCGCAAGGGGGGAGGGGTCACTGGCCCTTCATCGCCACGCTCAGCGTCGTCGAAAACGCGATCGCGATAATGAACGGCACCCAGATCGGCAGATGCCCAAGACCGGGCGCGCCGAGCGCCTCGGCGAGATGATCGTCCACCGCCCACCAGAGCAGAAACATCCACATGCTTGCGCCTCCTCATGCGCCTACCCCTTCATCGGCGCCGGTTTCCGCCAATGCCTCGAGCACGGCCATGCGCACGGCGACGCCCATGCGCACTTGCGTCTCGATCAGCGATACGTTGGGGTTGTCGGCGACGCTGGAATCGATCTCGACGCCGCGATTCATCGGGCCCGGGTGCATCACCAAGGCGCCGGGCTTGGCGCATTTGAGCTTGTCCTCGTCGAGGCCGTAGAACCAGAAATATTCGCGCGCCGAGGGGAAGTATCCGCCATCCATGCGCTCGCGCTGCACACGCAGCATCATCACCACATCGGCGTCCTTGATGCCTAGGCGCATATCGTGAAACACACGCGCGCCCCAGCGCTCGGCGCCGGCAGGCATCAAGGTCGGCGGCCCGACAAGACGCACATTAGCGCCGAGCAGGTTGAGGAGCGCGACATTGGAGCGCGCCACGCGCGAATGCTGCACGTCCCCGCAGATGGCCACGGTGAGGCCTTCTATGTCGCCCAGGCGGCGGCGTATGGTGAAGGCGTCAAGCAAGGCTTGCGTGGGATGTTCGTGCTGGCCGTCGCCGGCGTTGATGACCGCGCAATCGACCTTGCGCGCCAGCAGCGCCGCCGCGCCCGAAGCGCCGTGGCGTACAACGAGAAGATCGGGGCGCATCGCGTTCAACGTGGCGGCGGTGTCGATCAGCGTCTCGCCTTTAGCGACGCTTGAGGAACGCACCGACATGTTGACCACATCCGCGCCCATGCGTTTGCCGGCGAGTTCGAACGAAGATTGCGTGCGCGTCGAATTCTCGAAGAACAGGTTGATCAAGGTGCGCCCGCGCAGCGCCTCGAGTTTTTTCACCTTCTTTTCCAACAGCGGCTCGAACGTCTCCGCGCGCTCGAGCAGGGCGTCGACGTCGCCGCGATTGAGATCGGCGATGGCAAGCAGATGCTTGTGGCGAAAGCGAACGGGCCCGCTGTCTTTTGTCTTCGTGGGAGACGGTCGCTGAGCCATGGCGCTTGTTAAGCCTTGTGTCCGAACCGCCGCAAGCAGGGCGAAACAGGGGCGAACAAATTTGTTTCCGCCCTCTTGTCGCCCCCGACTCGGTGCTGTACTGGTTTTGTTCCAAGGGTGGTTAATTGGTAAACGGCCGATTGGATAGGGCGCGGGGCGTTGGGTGTGGTGTGGAGTTGAAGCTATGAAGAACCGCGATGAGCTGCCGCTGCGTCCCGTTGGTCTGGCCCTGGCCGCGGTGGTCGCTGGCCTCGGCGCTGGCAAGGCCCAGGCTGTGGAGGCGCCCATGCGGGCGCCATTGGAGCCATCGAGCCAGGAGAAGACCTTCTTTGTCGATCCGACCAACCATCCGGGGTTCGAGGAAGATTCTGAACTGATCGTCGGCCCAAGCGCGCCGGTGACCCCGCTGCGGAACGCGCGCTAGCGCCTGGACCGCGCGTCTCCAGACGCGCCTGCGCGCCGACATTTGCGTGGCTAGTAAGCGCGCGTCTGGGGAGACGCGCGGTCCAAGCAGTCGCCTCACCGCAGCGCCAACCCGATCGCGAACGGCATGGTCAGAAACGATAGCAACGTCGTCGCGGTGATGATCGCCGCCATCAGCCGCGCGTCGCCGCCCATCTCCCGCGCGAGCATGTAGGAGGCTGCAGCGCTGGGTGTGGCGCCGATGCCGATGGCGACAGCCGAAGCAAACGGCGAAAGCCCCAAAGCGTGAGCGCTCGCCCACAGCACTACCGGCGCAACAGCGAGCTTCAGCCCGGTTGCGGTCGCGATCTTGGCGGCGTCGGCGCGCAGTGCGGAGAAATCGAGGCCAGCGCCGACCGTGATCAGCGCTACCGGCATTGCGGCCTGACCAAGCAGGCGTAGCGCTTCGCCGACCGGCCCTAGCTCTGTCGCTCCCAGCGCCTGCATCAGCAATCCCGCCGCGCACGCGAGGATGAGCGGGTTGGCGAGGATTTCGCGCGCCACCGCGCGCCAGCCCGCCGCCCCATTCGCACCCCAACGTGTCATGACCGCGACGGTCGCGATGTTGACCAGGAAAACGAGCGGGCCGTAGATCAGCCCCACCAGATCGAGTCCCGCCGGGCCGTACAGAGCTGGCGCCGCCGCCAGCAACGGAAAACCGTTCCAGCGCAGCGCACCTTGAAACACCGAGGTGAAGGCGGGGCCGTCGCCGCGGAAAATCAGACGCAGCGCCAGGGAAAGCGCGAACATCGCCGCGAAGCCAAGCACAACGGCCAGCACGAACGCGCCGGCATCGGCGCGGCGAAAATCCGCGCCGGTGACGATGGAAAACAAAAAGGCGGGAAACAGGATGAAATAGCTGAAGCGGTTGACCGCGCCGAACACTTCCGGCGTCGCAAGCCGCCGGTTGCGCGCAAGCCAGCCCAGTGCGATCAGAATGAACACGGGCGCAAGCGCTGCGTAGACCTCAGCCATGCGCGATGCGTTCCTGCATGGCGTCCAGCGCGCCCTGCAACATGTAGGCGGCGGCCATTTTGTCCACGACCTCGCCGCGCCGTTTGCGCGTTGTATCGGCCTCGATCAGAGTCCGCGTCACAGCGGATGTGGAAAGGCGTTCATCCCACAAGAGCAACGGCGCTTCGCGCAGGGCGAGCAGGTTGCGCGCGAACGCGCGCGCCGATTGCGCCGCCGGCCCAGACGAGCCATCCATGTTCAGCGGCAGGCCGATGACGAGGCCCAAGCATAGGCGTTGGTCGTAGAATTTCAGGATCGCCTCGGCGTCGGCGGCAAACTTGGTCCGCGTTACCGTCCCAAGCGAAGAAGCGATCATGCGGCCCGTGTCGCTCACGGCGACGCCGATGCGCTTTTCGCCGGGATCGAGACCCAGCAAAGCGCCCTGCGGCGGCAGGACAGCGGCGAATTGGGGAAGGTCGAGGATGGGCAAGCGCGCCTTATGGACCGCAAGCGTCCTCGCCGGCAACGGACCGCGCGTCTCAAGACGCGGATGCGGGGCTTGAGACCCGCGGTCCTTGAAAGCGTGGCCCGCGGCTGCTAGCCCCGACCCCCATGTCCATCGACGAAGAAACCGTGCGCAAAGTCGCCAAGCTCGCCCGCCTGGCGCTGCCGGAGGCACGCGTGGCGCCCATGGCGGCCGAACTCAACGGCATCATGGCCTGGATCGAGCAGCTCAACGAAGTCGATATCGAAGGCGTCGAGCCGATGACCAGCGCGGTGGAGGGGCTTTCGCTGCCGATGCGCGCGGATGTGGTCACCGACGGCGCCAATCCCGAGCGCGTGCTGAAGAACGCGCCCAAGGCCGAGGACGGCTTCTTCGTGGTGCCGAAGGTGGTGGAGTGAGCGAAGCGCACGAGGCCATCCCGGACGCGCGCACGCGCAATCCGGTATCGGGTGGCGGGTTTGTCATCGCCATCGAATCCCCACTGCAGGACGACGTGCGCGCGCTGGTCGCGGCGCTCAATGAATGGGCGCTCACGCAAACCCCGCGTGAGTTCACCCATCACATGACCGTCGAGCAAATGGCCGAGCCCAATACCACCGTGTTCATCGCGCGCGGCGAGAACGGCGCTGCGGTCGGTATGGGCGCGCTAAAGCGGCATGAGCAGGGCCTAGGCGAAGTGAAGCGTATGTTTACGCGGCCGCAGGCCCGCGGCGCCGGGCTTGCGGGGCGTATTGTCTCCGAGATCGAAACGCTGGCGCGGCGCGAAGGTTTGTCACGCCTGGCGCTGGAGACGGGCGCGGCAGAAGGGTTCGCTTCCGCGTGGCGCGTGTATGAGCGACAAGGATTCGCACGCTGTGGCGCGTTTCTCGATTACCCGGCCGATAGCCCGCACAACATTTACTACGAAAAGCTGCTTTCGCGATGAGCGCGCGCGTCGCCTTTTCCTTAGAACTCCACGAAGCAGGAGGGGCGGTGCTTGAGTTCGGCGTTGGCGAGCACTCTGTTCGCATCGATCCGTCGCACATCTTAGATCCGATGCAGGGTCTGCTCTATTCCGGGGTGGTCGCCGCTACGAGACAGCCGGAGACAAGCGTTTCATTCGTGGATGAACCAGGGGAGTGGCGGTGGGTCCTGAAGCCGGTCGAGCCGCCGCCGTCCGTCCATTTCCGCATGCTGAGGTTCGAAAACTTCAATCCGCGACAAAGCGAGTCCAACGGAAAACAGCTTTTCTCGGCGGCATGTGACGGAAAGCGCTATGGGCGGGTTCTCCTGAACGCGTTTTGGCCATGGTCCAAGAACCCTGAGGAATACCAGCGCAGGTGGCGCGAGCCCTTTCCGGCGCGCGCGTTTCATGCTCTCCAAGAAGCAATATCCACATGACCGACCTTACCCAACTCACTCTCGCTTCCGCCCTCGAGGGCATGGCGCAGAAGCAATTCTCGTCCGCCGAGATCACCAACGCCTTCCTTGCCGCCATCGAGAAGGCCAATCCGCACTTGAACGCCTATGTCGTCGTCACCGCCGAGAAAGCGCGCGCGGCGGCGGCGGCGAGCGATGCGCGCCGCGCCAAGGGCAAAGCCGGCCCGCTCGAAGGCGCCCCGCTCGGGATCAAGGATTTATTTTGCACCGAGGGCGTGCGCACGACGGCGGGCTCAGCGATCCTTGGTGAATTTGCGCCGACCTACGAAAGCACGGTCACCGC
>DPWD01000025.1:6465-6619 GCA_003526465.1 Hyphomonadaceae bacterium | reverse complement strand
TCGTCGAACGAAACCAGCGCATTCGATCCGGTGGTGTCGCCTTGGCGGCGCGGCAATGAAGATTCCAGGCTAACCCCCGGCGGTTCATCCGGCGGCTCCGCCGCGGCGGTGGCGGCGGACTTGTGCCTGGGCGCGACCGCGACCGACACCGGCG
>DPWD01000025.1:0-6409 GCA_003526465.1 Hyphomonadaceae bacterium | reverse complement strand
TCGACCAGGCGGGGCCGATCGCCAAGACGGTCGAGGACGCGGCGATGCTGTTGCAATCCATGGCCGGGCACGATGCGAAGGATTCCACCTCGCTGCCCAACGCGCTGCCAGATTTCCGCGCCGCCTGTACGCGCTCGATCAAGGGCATGACTATTGGCGTGCCGGAGGAATATCGCGTCGCCGGCATGCCGGAGGAAATCGAAAAGCTGTGGGCGCAAGGCATCGAATGGGTCAAGGCCGCTGGCGCCAAGATCAAGAAGATCAGCCTCAAGCACACCAAGTACGCGCTGCCAGCGTATTACATAGTCGCCCCGGCCGAGGCCTCCTCTAATCTCGCGCGTTATGACGGCATGCGCTACGGCGCGCGGGTCGCGGGCAGGGACCTAAGCGCCACCTATGAGGCGACCCGCGCCTCGGGCTTTGGCGCCGAGGTGCAGCGGCGCATTCTGATCGGCACCTATGTGCTGAGCGCGGGCTATTACGACGCCTATTATCTGCGGGCGCAGAAGGTGCGCCAGCGCATCGCCCAGGATTTTCGCGACGCTTTCGCCGAGGTGGACGCCATCCTGACGCCGGCCACTCCCTCGGCGGCGTTCGCGCTGGGGGAGAAATCGGGCGATCCCGTGGCGATGTATTTGAACGACATTTTCACGGTGACCGCGAACCTGGCGGGTCTGCCGGCTCTAGCGCTGCCGGCGGCGTGCGACGCTCAGGGCCTGCCGCTGGGGCTGCAGGTGATCGGCCGGGCCCTGGACGAGGAAAGCGTGTTCGCGGTCTCCGCAGCGCTGGAAAAAGCAGCGAACTTCAAGGCCAAGGCGGCGAAATGGTGGGCATGATTGTCGCCGCCAAATCCCGAGGCTAAGAAGGCGCCCAAGGACAAGAGGCCCCCATGCACGAATTGCTCGAACGTCTGAGCCGCGGTGACACGCGCATCATAGAAATGTGCCGCGAAGCCAGCCGCTCCTGGTCTGAGTTCCTGGACGAATTGCGCCCTGCCGACACCGCCACCATTTCCGCGCGGCTGGGCTTCTTCCAGAAGCACTTCCACAAGATTTTCGAAAGCGAGACCCTGGGCCAGACCATGATGCCATGGACCGGGTTTGCCGTGCTCTACGACACCAAGAAGGGCTGGGGGGAGAACCTCCCGCGCGCGCGCCAATTGGCGGAGGCGTTCGCGCGCAGCAATTGCAGCCACGAAGTGCGCTCGGAAGCGCGCAGCGCCGTCATCTCCTACGAGCTGGAGCCAGCGCCGCAGGCTGCTGCGCCGCCCAAGCGATAACGAGCCGAAACGATAGCCGGTGGGTGCGCGCGCGCGAATCCGTTTAGAGTAGCGCGCTATGTCCAGATCTCATCAAGAACCGTCGCCCGAACGCCCACAACGACGCTCCCGCGGCGAGATCGATCGCAATTTCTTCTTTGGCGACGTGCTGATCAAGACCGGCGCCGCCTGCGGCGTCGCACTGATGCTGGTGGCGGCTTACACGCCGTTCACACTGATGGGCGCGATCAAGGACGGCATGTGGGACTATCTCGGCGTGGTCGGCGCGTTTGGCGCCATAGGCGTGGCCTGCTATCTTGTCGGCCGCCATTTGCGCCACGAAGCCACGCATTGGGATTTCGACTGATCCATCCGCGGCGCGGCTTGACCTGAAAGGCGCAAGCAGGGGCGCTCGCGCCCGATTGAGAGGTGTCACGTGAATGCAGCCGAATGCACCCGTCTGGGCGGCTATCTTAGTAAGCTGCTGGGCTCGCCAACGGTCTCGGTTGTCGCGCTCGGGGGCGAAGAAGGCGAGGTGCTGGTCGATGGCCAGGCGGTGGCGCAGTTGCGGCGCGACGATGAAGACGGCGAGGTGAGCTACGCGATCAGCCTCGCGATTCCACGCGCCCGCGGCGCCAAAAAGGACGCCCCCATCGACGAAACCGAACGCGCCCGCCTGCAGACATTGCTGCGCCAAAAGCTGCACGCCGCCGACCTCGACGTGCGCGCCCGCCCGCGCAAGACCGATTCAGCGGAAGTCTATGTGCACGACGAATTCGTCGGCACGCTCTCGGCTGACGAGGACGAGGGCCAAGTGCTGACCATGATGGTGCTCGATATCGATCTGGAAGGTTGAGGGTGGAGCCGAGCGACCCGCATCGAGTTCCGTACTACATCGCAGCCTCTACTTTGGTCCTGACCGCAGTGATCGTGTTTGCCGCTAGGTTGCGGGGAGGCCGTCCGCTCGGCTGGGCGCCTATTTTCGTGGTCGCCGGTCTTGTGTCGCTAGTCGGCGTGTTGTTCGCGAAATACGGGGCGAACTTTGGGTTGCCTTGGTGGATTTATTACACAATTCCGATGCTTGCGACGGTCGTGCTTCCTCCGCTCGTGTTTCGGTTCGGCGGCGCGCGCACCGCAACATATCTGGTGCTCGCGTTTCTTTCGGCACCGCTGATCCACGCCCTGTTTTTCTATGGCCTCGGCTGGGGAGATTACATGCCGTTCGTGCATCTCCCGCGGCTTTGAGCGCGGCTTCGGGCAGGGTGTACCGCTCCATCATGGCGGCGGCGCGGCACGGCATGCGGCCTCGATTTGCTCAGCCAAGAAACGCGCCGAGAGGTTTCCCTCGCGGCGAAGCGCCCCTGCGATGACCAAGGCGTGTTCAGGCGTCGGCTCCCCAAGTTGGCGCAAGTTCCATAGCGCCATGGCGCCGAACTCCTCGAAGGCGCGGCGGTATAGCGTGCGATAATCCTCGACGGGCGACGTTTCGCTCATGGCGCTACCTTAACACAGACGAGGTCCTGAACAAACAAGCGCCCCGGCGTGAGGAGCACCCCGGGGCGAAGTGAATTTCACAAAATCCAACCTGACATAAACGCCCGTCCCGAGGATGGGCGCGCCGCGGCTACAAGACACCCAACATGGAAGCGACCAGCGGGTGGCGCACTATGTCTGAATCGGTAAGGCGAATGACGGCAATGTTACTGACGGCTTCGAGCTTGTCGGCGACAGTGTGCAGGCCCGAGAGATCGGGCAACAGGTCGGTCTGCGCCGGGTCGCCAGTAACCACCATGGTGGAGTGCCATCCCAAACGCGTCAGCAGCATCTTGATCTGGCCGTAGGTGCAGTTTTGCGCTTCGTCGATGACCACGAAGGCGTTGTTCAGAGTGCGCCCGCGCATGAAGCCCACGGGCGCGATTTCGATCAACCCTTCCGCCATCAGCGCCTTGAGGCGTTTGGCGGAGAGGCGGTCGGTTAGCGCGTCGTAGAGCGGCCGCAGATAGGGTGCGAGCTTGTCTTCCATAGCGCCCGGCAGGAAGCCCAGCGATTCACCCGCCTCCACCGCTGGCCGGGAAAGCACGATGCGCCCGACCTTGCCGGCTTCGAGCGCTTCTACCGCCTTGGCGATGGCGAGGTAGGTTTTGCCGGTGCCGGCGGGGCCAAGGGCCAGCACCAGAGCATGCTGGTCGATCGCCTCCATGAGGGCGGTCTGGCCTTTGGATTTGGGCCTGATGTGTTTGACGAAACTTTGCTCGCGCGCGCCGTCATTGGCGGGCTGCCAACCTCCTTCGAGCACTTGCAAATTGCGCTGGCGGCGGTCGTCGCGCTGGAATTCTTGCACATCGAGCACGCCTTGGGTGTGCCTGCGTCTTACGCTGCGTTTCGCCATCGAGGTCTCCTTCCGGGAGTGCGAAAAAGCCGCGCGGCTTCTGCCGGCGGCGGGTGGGTCGAAGAAATTCTTGGAATCCGAAGAGTCGTCGGGGCAGGCGCCGGAAGGCGTTTGGTGGTGTGCGCTAGACCTGCGCTCTTGCCCCACGTACTCCCCCACAAAGCGAGCCTATGAGGCTCTTGGAGACGGGCGGACCGGAGAAGGTCCGTTCCTGACAGTTCTCATCAAGCGCCGAACCGGTTAACGACGCATTGAAGTCTGGCAATGTCACGAAAATTTCGCTGGAGCCGCCACATGCCCATCTATGCGCTCGCCGATGCCGACCTTGAGGTTGAGGACGCCGACGCGTTTTGGGTTGCGCCGACGGCGGTGTTGATCGGCAGGGTTGTATTGAAGCGCAATGCGTCGGTGTGGTTTGGCGCGGTGCTGCGTGGCGACAACGAGTCCATCGTTGTTGGCGAGGGCTCAAACGTGCAGGATGGCAGCATACTGCACACCGACATGGGCGCGCCTCTAACTATCGGGAGCGGCGTCACCATCGGCCATCAAGCCATGCTGCACGGCTGCACAATTGGCGACAATTCTCTCATCGGCATCAAGGCGACAGTGCTGAACCACGCCGTTATCGGGAATGCCTGCCTGGTCGGCGCGCATGCGCTGGTCACGGAGCGAAAGAGCTTCGAAGAGGGTGCTCTGATCACCGGAGCGCCTGCGCGGGTCGCGCGCCGGCTCGACGCGGCGCAAAAGCAGCTGATCCGCCTCTCGGCTGCGCATTATGTGGAGAACTGGAGGCGCTACAAACGGGAGTTGCGCGCGCGATAGCGGCTAGTCCCCCCTCCGGGCTTGCAAGCGTTTGAGGGAAAAAGAGAAAAAGCGTGGCTGGGGTGCTAGGATTCGAACCTAGGAATGGCGGTACCAAAAACCGCTGCCTTACCGCTTGGCGACACCCCAACAGCGAGAAGGGCGCTAATTAAGGGGGGCCGGCGCCAGATGCAATGGCAGTTCGGCAATTGCCGCATGCCCACGCGCAAGCGTTGCCTGCCCCGGTCCCGTACTCTATAAGCCCGCCCCTTCGGAGTATAGCTCAGCCTGGTAGAGCACCACGTTCGGGACGTGGGGGTCGTAAGTTCGAATCTTGCTACTCCGACCATTTCGCCAGTGTCGCGGACACGCTGGACGGTTCAGTAGTTCGCCGTTAGCGAGAAAAACTGCCGCCAATCCTTGCCGTCCTCCTCTGACGGCTCCCGTGTAAGGGGGCGGGCCAGTTCCAGACCAGCAGTGACCCGATCGTCGAACGTCACGCGCACGCCTGCGCCGGCGGAAGCCAAGGCCGCGCCTTCGGTGCGCAGGTTCCAGACCTCGGCGGCGTCTAGGAAGAAATAGCCCTGGACAAAAGTGACGAGGTCGGAGGTCGGCTGGAACCCAGCGCGGAATTCCAACAGACCCGCTAAACCTTGGTCGCCCGCGATTTCGCCGTACGCGTAGCCGCGCCCGAACGGAGCGCCGCCGGCAAAGAATTGTTCGGCCGCCAGGAGAGGCTCAGGCGACCACTGTCCCGCTAGTGTGGCGTACAAGCCGAAATGATCGCCGACGTCGCGATAGTGCGAGGAGAAAAAATCCAACTTGGCGAAGGCAGCATCCGCGCCGGCGCGCGAGCGCCGCAAAATTGAAGCGTCGGAAGCGCCGAGCATAGGGAGACCGAACGAAGCTTGCACGATCATGCTCGTCGCGCGTCCATTTTCATTGAGCATGCCGCGCAGCGCGGCTCGCGCCACGCGCAACTCGTCGGCGAATCCGCTGCCGCTCGCCCAGACGTTTTCCTGGTGGCGGGACTCGAACGCCACGCCGAGCCAGAGTCCGCGCCGCCGGGTGCGCTGCAGCGGAAATTCATAGCTGAAAGAGATTGCCTCGCTGTCGCCGCCAACATCGGACGAGGACATGTCAGCGCCATCGTGCGCACGCGACATGGATGCGGAAATGCGAAGTCTCGCCCCGTCCGTGAACGCCACCGCGTAGGAAGCTTCGCCAAGCGTGAATTCTTCTGGCGCCAGCGGCGTTGTGAAAACGCCGAGCCCGGCTTGATCGCGCGCGCGGAAGATTGAATTTGCGGCGCCGCGTGCGTAGAATTGCCACGGTCCAGCGGAATCCACGCCGCGATTATCCAGCGAAGCGCGCGCTTCGAATGGCGATAAGTCGGCGGTGACGATGAGCCGGTGTGCCCGCAGGTCATTTGGGTCGGGCTCCATGCGCGAGCGCACGCTGAGCCCCGGCGTGTCGCCAGCGAGCGCTAGGCGGCGCTCTAGATCGCCGATATTGGTAATGGAACCGCCGCTGACGCCGCGAAAAAATGGCCGCGCCGCCGCGGCGCCGTCGCCTTCCAGCACAATCTCGGTAATGGCGCCTTCGATGATTTGGATACGCGCAACGCCGCCGCCATGCTGGTTCGGTACAAGCGCGCGAGAGAGAAAATAGCCCGCGGCGCGGTAATGGTCGGTGATGCGCTGGGCGATTTGCGCCAAGTGTTCGTGGGTAACCGGTTGCGTCAGGTAGGGCTCGTAATACGGCGCCAATTCGCTCACCGGGAAGGCGTTGGCGCCCTCGATGGCAACCCCCAACAATATGAATGCGCCCGACGCCTCCGCGTCGCCTGCTGGCGGCGCGGTTGCGGTGAGCGTTGGCTCGGCGTTACCAGGGACTTCCGCGCGGAGTTGCAGCAGCGCATCGCTGTCGCGGCCCCGCAGCGCGAGCGGGTCGTTTTGTGC
>DPWD01000356.1 GCA_003526465.1 Hyphomonadaceae bacterium | reverse complement strand
AAACTTTCCGCCAGCAGCGCCGAGAGCGCGCCGAGCTGGGATTGCGCGGCTTCGGTCTGACGCTGCGCGCGCTTGGCGATGGCGGATAGCGCCGGCCCCGCGAACGCGAAGACGCCGAGCACCACAGCTGTCAGCATCCAGTCCAGCGCCAGCATCGACACGATCGCGCCCGCGAGCGTCAACGTATCGCGGATCATGGCCTGGCCTCCGCGCACGATGGCTTCGCTGACCACGTTGATGTCGTTGGTGAAACGCGTCACCAGCGCGCCGGGAGCCTCGCGCGCGTGGCGTGCGTATTCGGCGTGTGTGAGCCGGCCAAACATCGCGCTCTGCAGATCGCGCAGCACTTTGAGCGCGAGTTCCTGGCTCTGCACCGCCTGCGCCCACATCGCGAATGCGCGCAACGCGGCGGCTGCAAGCACCGCCAGCGGCGCGAGTACGATGACGCGGCTATCGCCCGCGCTCAAACCATCGGTGGTGTATTTCAGGATGAATGCATAGGAGACGCCCGCCGCCGCAACCAGCGCCAGCGAAGGAACCAGGAGTGCTACGTCGCGGGGGTAACGCGAAACGAAATCGCGCCAAAGGCGGGTGATGTGATGGGGGGAGGTCATGTACAGGATGTCTCCCCCTCCCCGCGAGGGGAGNNGGGGCAGGGGGTGGGGTGAAGCGTAGACCTTTGGAGGTTGGAGCGCGGGGCTCCCGCCCCGCATTTTTTTCAACGATACGGATGCCGCGTCGATTGCGCGCCGGGAGGCGCGCGCTCCGACCTGGAGAGATCGGCGTGTCTCCCCACCCCCTGCCCCCTCTCCTCGCGGGGAGGGTGTGCGCAACTGCAAACTGAAACGCTCTCGGGCTCACATCTCTTGCTCGGGGTCTTCGCCGGGGTCGAGCAGGCGGTGGGCGTGGATTATGAAATAGCGCATGCGCGCGTTGTCGACGGTGCGTTGCGCCGCGCCTTTCCAGGCATCGTAGGCGGCGCGATAATTGGGATAGGCGCCGACGAAATCGACGACCGACAAATCCTCGAACTCGGGGCGGTCCAGGTCCTTCAGTTCGCCGCCGATGACGAGATGCAGGAGTTGGCGCGGTTCGCTCATGGCCTTCCCTTTATGTGCCGCCGATGGCGAGATCGTCGACGGCAAGGCTCGGAATCTCCAGCGCGCCGCGATTGTCGAGGTCCGATCCGCAGATGAGGCGCGCATAGATGTCGAGCAGATTGCCCGCAACAGTCACTTCGCTGACCGGATAAGCGATATCGCCGTTCTCGAACCAGAAGCCGGCAACGCCCACCGACCAATCGCCGTTGTTCATGTTGAGCGAAGGCGAGAACATGTCGGTGACGAAAAGCCCCTTGCCGGCGTTGCGCATGAGCCCGGCGAGATCCTCAGCGCCCGGCTTCACGAACAGATTGGCGGCGCCAATGCCGGGCGGGCCGCCATGGCCGGAAGTGGCGTGGCCGTTGGGTTGAAGCCCCAATTGCCGCGCGGCGGAGGCATTGAGCATCCAATGGTGGAAGGCGCCGTTCTCAACCAAATTCATCGCCGCCACCGCGCCGCCTTCGCCGTCGAACAAGCGGCTGCCCATCGCCTTGGGCACGAACGGATCCTCGCACAGTTGGAAGTTTTCGGAAAAGATGCGCTGGCCAAGCTTGTCTTTCAGGAACGAAACCCCGCGCGCGACCGCCGCGCCCGAGATCGCGCCGAGAAAAGGCGAGAGCATGCGCCCGGCGAGGCGGTTCTCGAAAATCACCGCCGCCTTCTGACTTTCGAGCTTGCGCGAGCCGAGCCTGCGCGCCGTGCGTTCCCCGGCGATGCGCCCGATCTCCTCCGGGCTCGGCAGTTCGGCGAAGAAACGCAGCGTGCGCCACTCATAGTCGCGCTCCATGTCTTCGCCTTTTTCGGCGATCGGCTGTGTGCCCAGGCTGTAAGAAGTTGAACTCTCGGCGCCCGCGAATCCATCCGAGGTAGCGTAGGCGAAGGCGGAGACTTCGCTCGATGCGCCCGCGCCGCCGGAATTGGCGATGCCTGGAATCGCCAGCGACGCCGCCTCGCAGGTGCGGGCCAGTTCGATCAAGTGTGCGGGGCTTGGGCGCGCATCGTCGGATTGATTGAGATCGGGGTGGCTGCCGCTGGCGCGAAAGCCGGGATCAAGCAAGCCGCAATAGGGGTCTTCCGGGGCTGCGCGCGCCATCGCCACCGTGCGCTCCGCTAGCGCCTGCAAGCCCTTGGGCGAAAGGTCGGTGGAGGAGGCCGCGGCCTGGCGCTTGCCGATGAAAGCGCGCAAGGCGACCGAGCGGCCCTCCTCGCGCTCCATGCCCTCAAGCTCGCCCATGCGCACCTCGGCGGAAATGCTCTCCCGGGAGGCAAGCGATGCCTCCGAGGCGTCCGCGCCCGCCTGGCGGGCATAGTCATTGAGGGCCGAAAGGGCGGCCTGGGAATCAGCGTCTAATGCCATGGGCCGCTACATGGGGCCGCCGGGGCCGGCGGGCAATCGGCGTTACAGCCGTTGCGCCAGGGCGGCGTAGATCAGCCCGCCGCCGATGAGGAGGTAAGCGAGCCAGGTCAGCATCACGCCCCCGACCCGGCCGGGGTTGAGCATTCCGGAATTGAGGCCCACCCCGTGCAAAATTCTCCCCAGCGTCAAAGAAATTCCGGAGGCGTGCAGCAGCCAGAGCGGCGCGGCCGGCTCCATCAGCGCCAGCATGAGGATGCCGACGAGGCCGGCGGGGATGTATTCGGCGGCGTTGGCGTGGGCGCGGACGCTGCGGTTGAAGGCCTCGTTGCCGCCGTCGCCGAGCACGATCTTGTGCCTGCGCCGGCCGGCCACCACCAGATAGGCGAGCACCAGCAGAAGCAGGATGTTCACGCCCGCATAAAGCGCGGCGATTTCGAGACGCAGCATCGAGGGCTCCTTGCGCGTGGATTCGGACCGGACCGTAGAGCTTACCGGCGTGTTACTTCAACCATTTGTTTTTGTTTCGGAAACCGAGTGTTCATCGGCGTGTGGGTAGAACCGCATCAACAAGATGCCTCGAAGGCAATGGGCTGGTGTTGTGATGGACGCTGAGGTTTGGGGCGTCGCGTGGGCGGTAGTCGCGGCGGTCGCGGGCTTGGGGCTCGCGGGCGCCGCGATAACGCTTTGGCGGCGGGCGGACGACATTTGCGGGCTTGAGTTCGACGGCGGCTATAACGCGCTCGCGACCCAGATCGACCCGCGCTAGATAGACGCCTCCTAGCTGGAGGCGTCCCCAATGAGATCAATTTTTGCTTGTGCCCTGGTTCTGGGCTTGGCTGCTTGCGGGCAGCTCAATCAGAAGGGCCGCGCCGAGGCCCCGCCCAATCTGGAGACCCAGGTCGCGCGCTATGACGTCATGTTGGGGCAGGTGGGCGATTTGACCGCGGCGCGCCCGGGCGTCGGCGCCGGCGATCCCGCTCAATCGCGCGAAATTGCCCGCGCTCTGCGCGAGACCGTCTGGAGCTACAATCTCGAGCGTTCGCGCATCTGCGCCAAGGGCTTGTTCACCGAGGCCGCGTGCGGGACCGCTTACGAGCCGGTGTGGATTTCCGAACCCGCGACCACCGAACCGACGATGACCGAATTGCAAGCGCGTTCCGACGATCTCGGCGCGCAAGTGACGCGCTTCTGGACCGTGGTTTGCGATGACGCGCGCACACGCGAAACCGACGAGACCGCGCGCTCGCTTGTTTGCGCGATGGAATAGACTGGAGCACGGCGATGATAGGCGCCCGTCCTCCCCCGTTCGGGGGAGGTGGCGCGCGCGAAGCGCGTGACGGAGGGGTGGGCGCTGGACTCACAAGCAGCGGCGCTGCCCCCTCAGTCAGCTTCGCTGACAGCTCCCCCTATCGGGGGAGCGCGAGGCCCTTTTAGTTTTGCTCAGCGCGCGCGCCGCAGCAGCCGCCACACAGCGGCGCGTTTCACTTCCGCGTCTTCCAGCGCGCGGGTGACGGGGATGTCGTAGGCGGCGATTTGCTCGAGCTTGTCGCGCGGTAGATAGGTGCGGCCTGGATCGCCGATCAGCACGATTTTGCCTTGCGCTTGGCAGCCGATGAGCCATTCCAGCACGCGCGGCGCGAGATCGCGATCGTAGAACAGATCGCCGACGAGAATTGCCTCTGCTTCGACCGGCGCGCCCACCGGATCGGCGCTGCTGGTTTCGATACGCACGCCATTGAGCGCGGCGTTAAGCGCGGCGGCATGGGCGGCGAAGGCGTCGATGTCGGCGGCCAGCGCTGAGGCTGCGCCCGCCTTCATCGCGGCGATGGCGACCAGCCCCGAGCCGGAAGCGACATCGAGCACGCGCTTGCCGGCGACGATGGCGGGATTGTCCAACACATAACGCGCCAGCGCCTGCCCACCCGCCCACGCGAACGCCCAGAACGGCGGCGGCAGGTCGAGTTCGCCGAGTTGTGCCTCGGTGAGTTCCCACAAGCTTACAGCGTCGTCGGCGAGATGTAAGCGCAGCTCTGGCACATGGGTGGGCGCGAGGATGCGCGTGTTCTCGCGGATGAAACCGGGGATGTCGGGGATCACGGCGTTCGGAAAGGCGCGGTCAAGCCGGCGCCGCCTGGCGCAGCACGCTGGAATAACCTGGCGCGATGCGCATGCGCGCGCCGTAGCCTTTCGCCATCAGCATCTTGTGCATGCGCTCCAGCCGGTAGCACGGCGCGTGCATGAACACGTGGTGTTCGCCGTGATAGTGCACCCAATAGGGCGCGATGAAGAGGCGCTCCAGCGGGTTGGCGAGCGTGGTGCGGGCGTGCGTGAACGGGTCTTCGCGCGTGTCGACCACCGCGTGCTCGGCGATGTTGCGCAGCCGCGTCACCAGCGGGAACCAGGTCGCCATGGGCACGATCCAGAGCGCGGGATAAGCCCACCAAAGGCCGGCGAGCGCGAGCGCCAGAAACATCGTCGCGTTGACCGCCAGGAAGTGGTTGGTCTCCGCGCTGGCGGTGACATTGCCGCCCTCGCGGGCTTCCAAGCGCTGCTTGGCGAGCAGCGGCGCGATGCGTTGTTTGAAGAAGGTCTGCCCGGTGAGATCGCGCACGATCTTGCGCCACAACGAGGCGCGCGTGATTGGGAAGGGCGCGGAGAGGCCGAGGTCGGGGTCCTCCGGTTGCTCGGTGTAACGATGGTGTTTGAGATGATAGGCGCGGTAAGCGTCGAGCCGCGCGCCCACCGGCGCCGCGCAGTACCATTCGCCAACCCATTCGTTGACCTTTGCATCAGGGTGCAGCGCCCCGTGCGCCGCATCGTGCATCAGGATCGCCAGCCCAAGCTGTCGCGCCCCTATTAGCATCACCGCCAGCACATAGGTCAGCGGATTGGGCCACGCGATGAACAGAGCGCCGGCGGCGATGATCAGCCCCCAAGCGCCGGCGACGCAGGCAAGGCCGCGCCAGGGCGAGCGCGCCGAGAGCCCCGCCCATTCCTCGGGCGAAAACACGTCCTTCGGGTCGATGCGCGCTACCGCTGGCATGCGCTAAGACTATCACACCGCGGGTCACGGAGCACGCCCAAATGGCGCAGAACACACTTGCCGACATCGCCGCCGCCGCCGGCGCACAACCCGTGAGGGCTCTCGCCGGCGCCGTCCTGTTCCGCCCCGATGATGCCTGCAAGGGCTTCTTGGCGCTGCGGAGTGGCGTCATCCGTGTCGGTCTGAGCTCGATGGCGGGCCGCGAAATCGTGCTTTACCGCGTGCGGCCCGGCGAAATTTGCCTGCAGACGTTTTCGTGCCTGGCGGAGAGCAGAGTTTACGCCGCGGAGGGCGTCGCGGAGGAGGCCATTGACGCACACTTGCTCGCGCCGGACGCGTTCAACCGGCTGCTGAGCGAGAACGCCGCCTTTCGCGCCGCCGTGCTGACCTCGATTGCCGAGCGCTTTTCCGACTACGAACGGGTGGTCGAAACCCTGGCGTTCACGGGCCTCGACACGCGCCTCGCCGGGGCGCTGCTGCGCATGGCTGACGCCAAGGCTATGGTGCACGCGACCCACGAAGCGCTTGCCTCTGAAATCGGGTCGGCGCGCGAGGCCGTGAGCCGACAACTTGGTTTGTTTGCGCGCAATGGCCTCGTGGCGCTGACACGCGGCTGTGTCGCCCTTAAGGATTGCGACGCCCTGTCGCGCCTGGCGCGGGCGCCAGTGTGACCTGGTCACAGACGCTGGCGCCCCGGCGCGGCAGACTGGCGCCGCAATTCGCAAGGAGAGGCAATATGAAAACGAACGAAGGCGCTATTGATCGGGTTCTGCGCGTGCTTGTCGGCGCGGGCGTATTGTCGCTCGCATTCGTCGGTCCGCAGACGCCGTGGGCGTATCTGGGGCTCATTCCGTTGTTGACGGGAATTGTCGGGTTCTGCCCGCTTTACGCCGTGCTCGGCATCAACAGCTGCCCGGCGAAGGGGGCCTAGCAGTTCGCGGAAAAATTG
>DPWD01000350.1 GCA_003526465.1 Hyphomonadaceae bacterium | reverse complement strand
CGCAGGTCGCCCTGCTCGAAGCCCAGGCCCACCAGAATGGCGGAGGCGCGCGCCTCGGCGCTGTAGCCGTCGAGCTCGGCCAGCCGAAGGTGGATGTCGGCGATGCGCTGGGGATCGGTGGCGGTTTCCGCCTCGGTGTTCAGCGCGAAAAGCTCGGTGTCGGCGGCAAGCACCACGTCCAGGAGCGCCTCAGCAACCGGGGGTATTTCCTGGGCCACAAACCCCAACCGGGCGCCGCGCCTTGTGCGCACCGAGGCCCCCTGTTCACCGGCTTCTTCGCGGATCAGGCGTAATAGCGTTGTCTTGCCCGAGCCGTTCTTGCCCACCAGTCCGACCTTCCAGCCCTCGGCGATGAAGGCGGAGGCGTTCTCAAGCAAAGGCCGTCCGCCGATGCGATAGGTAAGGTCAGTGATTTCCAGCATGGGCGCGGGGGAGCCCTACACAAAGCCGCGCAAAGGCGCGAGCCCCAGAAACGCGCAAGAAGCGCGCCTGCTTGCCACAGCGGCGCCTTGACGCCTCACCCCATCGCGCCGACCCTTCTCAACACGGAGAGGCCCATGAATCGCACCAAGTGGATCGCTGTGGCGGCGCTGGCCGTGTCGGCGGGTCTAGCGCTCACAGCCTACGGGGCGGCCAGTTGGGACTGGTTTGGACGCGCCCGCGGCGCTGGAACCATCGAGGGCGCCGCTATCCCAGGCGAGGCAATCGCGGCGCGCGGCCAAGTGCAAAGCGCCGCCGCCGCGGCGCTCGGCGCTAGCGGCGACGACCGCGTCCTGTTCGGAGATCTCCACGTCCACACCACCTATTCCACCGACGCCTTCATGTGGGCGTTGCCCATTCTCGGCGGGGAAGGCGTCCACCCCTTGGCCGATGCTTGCGACTTCGCCCGTTATTGCTCGGGCCTCGATTTTTGGGCCGCCACCGATCACGCCGAAGCGATGACACCCTCGCGCTGGCTGCAGACACGGGAATCCGTGCGCCAGTGCAACGCGATTTCCGGCGATGCGCAAGACCCCGACGTGGTCGCGTTCGTTGGCTTCGAGTGGACGCAAGTTGGACGCACGCCGAACGAGCATTACGGGCACAAGAACGTGATTTTCCCTGGGCTTGAAGACGACGCGATTTCCCGGCGCGCCATCGCCGCCGCTGGCGTTGCCTCCCAGACGCTGCGCGGCTCGCCGGTCGCGCTCAATCGTTGGCTCCCATTCCTCGATTGGCGAAACCGTCAGGATTATTTCGACTTCCAGCATTACGTGCGCGAAGTGCAAGCCGTTCCGGAATGCGCAGCTAACGTCCCCTCCAACGAATTGCCCGCCGAGTGCTTCGAAGCCGCGGCCACCCCGCGCGATCTAGTCGATCGCCTAGACGCCCAGGGACTCGATTATTTGCTAATCCCGCACGGGACATCGTGGGGCTTCTACACCCCGCCCGGGACGACCTTCGACAAACAGCTCGAAGCAGCACAGCGCCCAGAACGCCAAACCTTGATCGAGGTCGCCTCCGGCCACGGCAATTCGGAGGAGTTCCGCAATTGGCGCGAGGTGACGCTTGCCGCCGACGGAGAGAGCGGCGAATGCCCTCCGCCTACCCGCGACTACGAGCCCGCCTGCTGGCGCGCCGGCGAGATTATCCGCACGCGTTGCTTGGCGTCTGGGGCCAACGCTGAATCATGCGAGGCGCGCGCGGCGGAAACGCGCCTTCGCGCCGCCAATCTCGGCGTTGCCTACCATCTATTAATCGATGGCGAGCAGCCAACGGATTGGCTCGAGGCAGGCCAATGCCGCGATTGCTTCCTGCCGCCGTTCTCGCACCGTCCGCGCACCAGCGTGCAATACGGCCTCGCCATCAGCAATTTTGACGATCCCGCCCCGCGCCGTTTCCGGTGGGGCTTCATCGGCTCGTCGGACAATCACCGCGCCCGGCCGGGCACGGGATACAAACCCCACGACCGCATGCGCCAAACCGAAGCCGCCGGCGCGAGCAGCGACGAATGGCGCACGCGCATTTTGGGGCCGCAAGCTCAGCCCAGCGATGAGCCAAACACGGATGTCACGCGTGAGACGCTACTGAACAGGGCCGGCTTCCAACTCACCGAAGCCGAACGCCAGGCGAGTTTCTGGACTACCGGCGCGCTCGCGGCCGTGCACACGCAAGGACGCACCCGCGCGCAAATCTACGAGGCGCTGCAACGGCGTGAGGTCTACGCCACCAGTGGGCCGCGCATCATGCTCTGGTTCGACCTCATCAACGGGCCGGGTGGTGAAATAATTCCAATGGGTTCGGAGGCCCGCATGAGCGCAGCCCCGCGCTTCCGCGTCCGCGCCGCCGGCGATTTCAAGCAAGCGCCAGGCTGTCCGGACTTCGCCGCGCAGGGCATGTCCGCGCAGCGACTGCAACATCTGTGCGGCGGCGAGTGCTACAATCCAACCAACGAACGTCTGCGCATCACCCGCATCGAAGTGGTGCGCATTCGTCCGCAGAACCGGCCGAACGAGGACGTGGCTGGATTAATCGAGGATGTGTGGCGCACCCTGCCCTGCAATGACCGGGGCCAAGGCTGCGTTGTGGAGTTCTCCGATTCGGAATTCGCGCGCGCACGCCGCGACACCGTCTATTATGTGCGCGCCGTTCAAGAACCGACGCCGCGCATTAACGGCGCTGGCCTGCGCCCCACGCGCGACGCGCAGGGCAACACTACCGCGGTCGATCCCTGCTGGGGCGATTGGCGTACGCCGCGCTCGGACAATTGCCTGGCCGACGTGGAGGAACGCGCCTGGGCCTCTCCGATCTATGTCAACACCACGCGACGATGAAGCGACCAGAACTCTGCTACCTCATCGCCGGAATGCTCGGACTGCTCGCGGCTTTGGTCGGCGCCATCGGCGCGCCTCGGCTTGAACAAACCGGAGGCGCCGCGGCCATCGTCAACGGCGCGCCCATTCCCCGCGAAGCGCTCGCGCGCGCGCTGCTGGCGCTGGAAAACGACAGCCGCAATCCGGTGACCCCTGAACGTGAAGCCGACGTGCTGGAGCGCCTTATCGAAGAGGAATTGCTGGTGCAGCGCGGCATAGAGCTTGGGCTCGCCGAAACCGACTTCGCCGCCAGGAGAGCGCTGGCGCAGTCCGTGCTGCAATTGGCGTTAGCCGAGCGCTCCGGGGCTGAGCCTAGCCAGGCGCAATTGCGCCGCTTCTACCGCGACAATGCCGGCTTTTTCGCAGCGGCCCCGCGCTTTGCCGCGAGCGTCGTGTTCCTGCGCGCGGGCGCCTCGGCGCAACGCGTC
>DPWD01000087.1 GCA_003526465.1 Hyphomonadaceae bacterium | reverse complement strand
AAGGTGGCCGCCAAGCGCGTGCCGTTCTTCAAGCCAGGCAAAGAGTTGCGGCTCAAGGTCAATGGCGGGGAAGAGCCTTGAAGAAGTCAGTAGTCTGTAGGCGTTAGTCAGTAGGCTGCGCTTCCCCTACTGACTCTTGACTACTCACTACTGACTCTTCACTGACAGCCCAGCTCGCAATCGGGAGGAACGCATTTCATGTCCATGCTCAAGGAATTTCGCGATTTCGCGATGAAGGGAAATGTCGTCGATCTCGCCGTCGGCGTGATCATCGGCGCGGCTTTTGGGACCATCGTGTCATCGCTGGTCGACGACATCGTCATGCCGCCGATCGGGCTGCTGCTCGCGGGCATCGATTTTTCGACGCTGAAGCTGATCATCCAGCAGGCCGCGCCCGCTGTCGGAACCGAGGGCGCCGCCGACTTCGTCGCCGCAAAGCCGGAAGTCGCTATCGCCTATGGAAAATTCATCAACGCCGCGATCAAGTTCATTATCGTCGCCTGGGTGTTGTTCATGATCATCAAGGCCATGAACACGATGAAGAAAGCCGAAGAGGCAGCGCCCGCCGCCCCCGCTGCGCCACCCGAGGATATCGTGCTGCTGCGCGAAATTCGGGACGCGCTGAAGAAATAGGCAATAGGCAATAGCGGAACCCTATTGCCTACTGCCAATTGCCCAGCCAATGGCCGACGCAAAAATCTGCGGGATCACCGACACCGCCGCCCTCGATGCCGCCATCGAGGGCGGCGCGCGCTTTGTGGGTTTCGTCTCCTACCCCAAGAGCCCGCGGCACCTCTCGGCTGACAAACTCGCGGCCCTGGTCGCGCGGGCGCGCGGCAGGGTGGAAACCGTGCTGGTCATGGTCGACCCCGGCGACGCCCAACTCGTTGCGACAGCGGGAATTGTCCGCCCTGACTGGATCCAGCTGCACGGCTCGGAAATCCCGCGGCGCGCGGCCGAGGTGCGCAGCTTCGCCCAGCGCGGCGTCATTAAAGCCGTAGGCCTGGCGCGGCGGGACGACCTCGCGACCCTTCCTCCCTACGAGCCGGTTGTGGATATGTTTCTGTTCGACGCCCAAGCGCCCGCTGCGGGGCTGCCCGGGGGCAATGCGCTGGCCTTTGACTGGGGCCTCCTGGCTGGCGCAAGCATCGGGCGGCCCTGGCTGCTCGCCGGGGGCCTCACGCCCGACAATGTCCAGGAGGCGATCCGGCTCTCGGGCGCTGCCCTTGTGGACGTGTCCTCTGGCGTGGAAAGCGCCCCGGGCCTAAAGGACCCCGCTAAGATAGCCCAATTCCTGGCGGCAGCCGAAGTCTAAAATCCCCCATGGACGCCCGCCGAAACTGGCAAGACCTGCCCGACGCTCAGGGCCGCTTCGGCCCTTACGGGGGCCGCTTCGTCGCCGAGACGTTGATGCCGCTCGTACTCGATCTGGAGCGCGCTTATCGCGAGGCGCAGGCCGATATGGGGTTCGCGGCCACCATGGCCGATTTCTGGACCCATTATGTGGGCCGGCCCTCCCCGCTCTATTTCGCCGAGCGCCTCACCGCGCATTTCGGGGCTGCGAAGATCTACTTCAAGCGCGACGAGCTCAACCACACCGGCGCGCACAAGATCAACAATTGCTTGGGCCAAATCCTGTTGGCGCAACGCATGGGCAAAACCCGCATCATAGCCGAGACCGGCGCTGGCCAGCACGGCGTCGCCACCGCCACCATTTGCGCGCGCTTCGGGCTACCGTGCGTCGTATTTATGGGCGCGACCGATATTGAGCGGCAGAAGCCGAACGTGTTCCGCATGAAGCTGCTCGGCGCGGAAGTGCGCCCTGTGACGTCGGGCGCGGCGACTTTGAAAGACGCGATGAACGAAGCGCTGCGCGATTGGGTGACCAACGTACACGACACTTTCTATTGCATCGGCACCGCCGCCGGCCCCCACCCCTACCCGGAAATGGTGCGCGACTTTCAAAGCATCATCGGCCGCGAAGCCCGCGCGCAAATCCTGGAGCGCGAAGGCCGCCTGCCCGACGCGCTGATGGCCTGCATCGGCGGCGGCTCGAACGCGATTGGCTTGTTCCATCCCTTCATCGCCGACGAAAACGTACGCCTGATCGGCGTGGAAGCGGCAGGCCGCGGCATCGACGAACGCTTCGAGCATTCCGCCGCCATCAATGGCGGGCGCCCCGGCGTGCTGCACGGCAACCGTACGTATCTGCTGCAGAACGAAGACGGCCAGATTTTAGAAGGCCACTCCATCAGCGCGGGGCTGGATTATCCAGGCGTCGGCCCGGAACACTCCTACCTGCACGACATCGGCCGCGCGCAATATCTGAGCGCGACGGATGAGGAAGCGCTCGCGGCGTTCCAACTCTGCGCGCGGCTGGAAGGCATATTACCGGCGCTGGAACCCTCGCACGCCCTCGCGCGCGTGGGGGACGTGGCGAACGAGATTGGGCCGAATGGGCTCATCATCATGAACCTCTGCGGGCGCGGAGATAAAGACGTGTTCACGGTGGCGGATGCGTTGGGGGTGGGCCTGTGAGGGGTCGCGCTGCCAACTCTTCCCCCGCTTGCGGGGGAGGTCCTAAGCGCGGCGGCGTGTGCTCACCTCTCCGGTCACTTTCGGCCGCCATTTGCGCCCTTCTCCTCAGCGCATGCGCTGGATCAATCGTAACGCAACCGACGGCGCACCTCCCCGCGAGATTCCCCGAGGTGTTCGACGGTGCTCTGAACCCTTTGACTGCTCAATATCCGTGCAGGATCGAAGATTTTCGCGACGAAATACCTACCGAAGACATAATTGCGGTTCGGTGCTTCGGCGCCGAGGCCGAAGGCGACATTGCAATTGTTCGGCGGTCGCTTCGGGAAGCGCTGCGCTCAAGTGGATGGGATATGCCGCTCCAGAACGCGCAGAACATCTTTCCGGTCTTCACTCGACCTGCGCCAGATCGCCAATGCCCTCAGATAATCCAAGTCCGAATCGAACCGGGATACGTCGAGAATACCAGGAAGATTGTCTCAGAATTCTACACCATATTCTTGTTCTCAGACGAACCTCCATGTGAGGACTTGGCGCCCTAATGACTGCCCGTCTCCTCACCCGCGACGCAGGCAAGCGCGCCCCCTCCCCCCAACGGGGGGAGGGTAGGGAGGGGGAGCGTGCAGGATATGGCGCAAGCGGCGCCG
>DPWD01000006.1:215-19371 GCA_003526465.1 Hyphomonadaceae bacterium | reverse complement strand
GCCGGCACGCCGGACGATGCGATCGGCGCGAGCTCTCGCGGCGCCTTCCTCGCCAGTCAGCGCGGCGATGACGCACGGCTCGATGCGCGCCTAACGCCGCCGCGCTCGCGTTACGAATTGATCGCCGGCGCCGTCATTCCCGCGGCTCTGGTGACGGAACTCAATTCGGACTTGCCAGGCCGCGCCATCGCGCAAGTGACGGTCAACGTCTACGACTCTGTCACTGGCGAGCATCTGCTCATTCCACAAGGATCGCGGCTGCTCGGCGCGTACGACAGCGCCAATTCCCACGGCGACAGGCGATTGCTGCTGGTGTGGAATCGCTTGGTGTTTCCCAATGGCTGGAGCATCGGCCTGCGCGGCATGGAAGGCACCGACCCATCTGGCGCCTCAGGATTGCGCGACCAGGTCGATAATCATCTCGACCGCCTCGCCGGCGCCATCGGCCTCTCCGCCATCATCTCCGTCATCGCCGACAACGCCGAAGACGATGACGAGCAATCGCTCTCGCAGAGCGTTGGCGACGCCGCCGCCGCCGAGGCCGCGCGCACGGGAGGTCGCATCGTCGACCGTGAGCTCTCAGTTCGGCCCACGCTCCGCATCCGCGCCGGCGGTGCCGTGCGCGTGTTGGTGACGCGCGACATCCAGTTGAGGCCATATCGTTGAAGCTCAAGGACTACCTCCCGCTCAAGGCCGTGGTGGAAGACCTGGGCGTCAGCCGCTGGACGCTTTGGCGTGCGTCTCGAAGCGGCATTGTCGGCTTCCCGAATCCCACCAAGGTTGGGCGCCAGATCTATTGGAGAAAGTCCGAGATGGACGCGCTTGAAGCGGCACTCATGCGTTTCGACGGCCGCTGCGCCTTTGATCGCCGGCGCCAGCACGAGAGAAAAATCAAGGCGCTGAAGAAGTCACGCGCTGCAGATGCGCCGCGCAAGCGGCCGCCGCGCGCCGTTCAGCGCGACCTCTTCTCCTAGCCCTGCGTTCGACCCCGCCTGGAAGGCGAAGGGCGAACATCAAGGCAGAGGCGCCCCGCGCCCCGACAGGCTCGCTCGGTGAGCGCGCGCAAGCGCGCGTCAAGGGCTTGTCCCTCGAGGCGCGCGAGCCCGATGGCACGGGCGGTTCGCCCCTCCCAATCATCCGCTCTGGCGGCCATGTTTGTGTCGTTGGATCAGATCCCGGATTGGCGAACGACGCGCTCGATTAAAATGAGGAGGACGAGCACATATCTCATCCAATTCCGCGGTGGAGAGTTGGAGCCGCACGAAACTGTCGACTGCGCCACCTGGAGCACTGCGCCGGCCTAAGGAGTGACGCTATTCCGTCGCCGACAAAATGCGAAGGCGTATGCCGGCCTCATCCGCCTCAGTGGGATCCATGAACGCGTTGGTTTGTGTCAGAGCTTTCTGCGTTTCACCCAGTTCCGACCAGTGAAGAGCGGCAACCCACTTCTGTGCGAAGTCCAGTGTGCGGACTATCGGTGTTGGATGCAGGCTAAGTGAGAGGGCCTTCAATGCCGATAGGTAATTACTGCGAAAGATCGTCGGTATGATGATGCGCTCTTCTCGGGCGGAGACAAGCTCGGCGTTCATCATGATCCGGGCGATGCGGCCGTTGCCGTCAGCAAAGGGGTGAACTTCCGACACTAGGAACATCATGAAGATGGCGCGGGCCAGCGGCGTTTCGAGGCTTGGATAAAACTCGAACCCGCGTGCAAGCGTCCCCTCCACGTGGTCGGGCGCAACGAATACTGTCTGGCCGGCGCGGTTGTTGGCTTGTTTGAAGACGCCAGGCATTTTGTCTGGGCGCGCTTCCATCAAAATGGCGTGCCGTGCTTTGAGAATCTCGAGAAGCGAGTTTGGGTCTCGAGGCTTGCGGGCCATCTCAACCGGATCGGACACGATCCGCCAAGTTCCAAGCACATCGTGCGCGTCTTGAGGTCGATCCCGCGGAATAACATTGCGAAAGACGATGTCGGCCGCTTCGCCGACGTCAAATTCCGTGCCTTCAATGAAGTTGGAAAAGTAGGCTTCAAAGAAAGAGAGAGAGGCCTGCGCTTCGGCGTCACGCTGCGCCACTGCGCGGGTCGGTAGGGCAGTTGAGCGCAATTCGCGATGCAGGCGCTCAAAGAGGGCGATGCGGTCGGGGTCGTAAGGCTGACCCGTACGTCGAGCGCGGGCGCGATCGGTGAGGAGTTCATCTTCGCGCGTGCCCAAGAGCGCGCCCAACAATTTTTCAAAGGCGCTGAACTCTTCCTCGCGGTCGATCAATGGGGCGATACGGCGTGCTTCATCGCGCAAGCGGTTCGCGCTGACCGCGCCGGTGCGTCTGATCATATCGTCGAGCCGCACTTCGAGCTCTTCGCGACTAAGCGTTCGGCTGACTGCCCCGCCGCGGCGGCGGGATGGCGTCATGTTGTCGAGATAGGCCCGCGCTTGAGAGGAAAGTCTGAGCCCGCCTATGAACGGGCGATCCTCTTCCAGCGGGCCAGGGCCTTGGCGTGGTCTAATCCAAAGCCCGGGTAGTTCGATGTCGCGGCGGCGCTGGGATACGACAAAGACCGACCCGTCGGGCGCCGGCGCGTTTTCCAAGGCGGTTCGATCGGCGATCAGCGCGTCCGGCGCATAGGCCGCAATGATCGTCCAAACATTCCGCCGGACGATCGCCTCTGGGGAGTCAGTGAGATTTTTGGTATAGAGTCTGGGTCCGAGTTGACGGACTTCGCCCTGTGCAGCAGCCCTTGATACCGCCGAACTTAGCTCGTCCGTCGAGACAAAGACTTCCGGAAATGCGTCTAGAGGCTGTGACATAAGCTGCTACGTTAGCAGGAAAACGTAGTTTAAGATACAATATTTGCAGGCATTTGTTATTTAACTGATTTCGTACGAAAGAACTTGTCGGATAATCAGACATAATGTATATGTGTGTCGGTAATTCCAACGGATTGATTATGACCGATTTCCCCAAGAACATCATCGAGCACGCGATCCGCGATGAACTCAAAGTCATCGCCGCCGACATGGCTGGTTTGCAGGGGCAATTGCCCGGCGCCGGATGTGAGCCGGAGATCGATTCACAAAACGTCCTTCGCATCCTCTGCAGGATCGAAGAAGAGACCGGCCTTTACGTCTCGGAGGATTGCGTGCCCCCGGGCGGATTCGACGATGTGGAGACGTGCGTCGCCGCCATCCTTGCCCATGCGCAGAGCACCTGGACCTACGCGAAGGAGAAGGCGGAATGAGCAAGCCAAAGCTCGGCTTCGCGGGCCCGCCCAGCAATAAGCAAGAACTTGGCGCCCGCCTCAAAAGTGCGCGGGAATATGTCGGGGTCAATCAGGAGGAGGCGGCGAAGCACCTGGGCGTGCCACGGTCGGCCATTTCCGAAATGGAGACGGGAAAGCGCGCCGTTGGCGTGATTGAGTTGACCAAATTGGCGCGGCTTTATCAGCGCGCTGTCGGCTGGTTCACCGACGAGGTGGTTGAGGACGTACCGGCTGACGTTGCCCATTTGGCGCGAACGGCGAGCGAACTGTCCGATACCGACCGCCAAGAGTTACGCCGTTTCGCTGAATTCCTAAGGTCCAAGTCGAAGGCGTCTGCCGATGACGCTACTTGAGGACCGTCGAGCGCTCCTGAAGGGCATGCGCGCCGCAGAAACCGCGCATCGCAATCTCGGGACACGGGATGCGCTTGGTCGTTCTGTGCGCATCGACGTGTTCGGAACCATCGTTCGCAGCGGCGCAACATTGATGTTCCAGCCGCTGGACAAGCTTATGGGAGCATTTTTCCGCGCGGAGGAAACGGCTGGAATCCTGATCACGACGGAACGGCCGATCGGCCTGCAGCGGTTCACGGCGGCGCACGAGCTTGGCCACATGCTCATGGGACACAAGCCGCACGCCGACGATGAGGAAATCCTGCGCCGCGCCCCAATCGCGAGTGGTGCGATGCGGGCTCCGCCTCAAGAGCGAGAGGCGGATGCGTTCGCGTCATCATTCCTGCTGCCGAATTGGCTCTTGTCCAAACTCGTCGAGCAGCAGAAATGGTCGCTGCCGGCCCTCCAAGATTCGGACACGCTCTATCAGGCGTCCCTGCGAATGGGCGCGAGCTATTCCGCCACGATTTATGCGTTTGAGCGCAACAACGCCGTCAGCCGCGGCGTCCAGCAAGACCTGCTCAAAGTCCAGCCTCGAACCGTCAAGCAGCGCCTTGTAGCAGACCTCGCGCCAAGCCGATGGCAGAACACCGATGTCTGGAAGCTCACCGAAAGGGATGAGGGCGCGGTGATTGAAGCCAACCGCACTGATCTTTTTGTGATCCGGCTCAAGGAGCATGGCAGCGCTGGATACATTTGGACGTTTGACGAGCTGGAACGTGCTGGCTTCGTTATTCTCAAAGACGCACACGAGGCTCTGACCCACGGCCGGATTGGCGCTCCGACGCTCCGCGAAGTCGTCGGCGAGACCAACGCACTGACCGCCGGCACTTATACGCTCCGCGAACAGCGGCCGTTCGACCCGGAGAACGACCCCCATCAGCTCTCCTTTCACTTCTCGCCTTCTCACAGTGATGAGAAGGGCATCTGGAGACCGCAGCGCGAAGCGCTGCTGCGTCGTCAATGACAGAACTGGTCGTACGAAAAGATTTGCGAGCTGAGTTGGGTCCTGTGCGTGACCAAGGGCGCCGGCCCACGTGTTTGGCTTTCGCTGCATCCGCTTGCCATGAGCATGCACAGGCGCTCCAGGCGCCATTCAGCGCGGAATGGCTTTATTATCATGCGGTGAAGCGGGAGGGCGGCCAGCCCGAGGATGGGTGCGCGCCCTCTGATGTTTGCCTTGTCGTCGCGGAAGACGGTCAGCCATTCGAAACCGCTTGGCCTTATCACACGCATGTCGAAGCGCCGTGGACGCCGGCAACCGATGTCGGAGAGCTATTTCGGGCTGACGAAGTTCCGTGCGCCTTCGCGTTTGAGGAGGTTGCGCGCGAAGTCGAGAGCGATCGTCCAATCGTGCTTGGTCTATATATCGGACAGACATTCCGCGCGCCGGCGGTTATCGGCGGCGAGGCCAGAGTCGTAGACGATTCAGATGATATCGATCCAGAATCCGGGCATGCCGTCCTGGCGGTCGGTACGGGCGTTCTTGACGGTGACGATGTGATCCTAGTGCGCAATTCGTGGGGGGCGCGCTGGGGTGTAGGCGGGCATGCGTGGCTTAGCAGGGATTATCTTGAACGCCGCGCACTGGCGGCCTTTGGCTTCAAGGCGAGAAACTGAAATGTATTTCAACCCGCGCCCTCCTTTCGCGAGCGCCACCGAAGCTTGGCTCGATGCCGCGCGTTTATTGCGTGATAACGGCCCGACCTATGGCCTCATTTTGCATGTGACCAAGCCCATGCTCATAACGCCCACAGATGACGCGGTGATCTCCGAGGTCGATCAGTTTCTTCGCGCCAACAAGTCATTTCCTATCGCCACGGTAGCGAACACGATTTTTCCGAAGCAACTTTACGGCACGAGCGGCGCGGACGCGCTCTACGAGCGTTATCGCAAGATATTTCCGCGCATAAAACATGCGGTGCCGGATTGGGGACGCTATTTCGAGCGGATGATCAATTGGCCGAATGGCAATGAAAAGCCGATCAATCAGCTCGACGTGTTGATCGAAAAGCTCAAGGCGTCCGGACCCGACGGCAAGATCTTTCGTCCTAACATGTTCGAGGTCGCGCTTTACGACCCAGCGAGGGATCGCAACAAGTTTCGCGGACGCCAGTGCCTCAGCCTCCTTGAATTCAAGCCGGAGAGAACGGCGAGCGGGGGCGTCCTGCATATGACTGCTATCTATCGCAGTCACTATTACGTGGCGAAGGCTCTGGGCAATTTCATCGGCCTCGGCCAATTGCTGGCGTTCGTCGCGCGCGAGGCCGGACTCAATGGGGGTTCGTTGACGGTGCATTCGACCTACGCGGAACTCGATCGCGGCATCACCGATGCCAACAAGAACGCGAAGGCCTGGGGCATAACCGAGGCGCGCTCATTGGTCGATCGCTGTTTGGTCCTCAGTCAGCAAGCAGCGGCAGCTTGAATTGCTCCGGTCGTCTCGACGCTAACCCGTAGGCGATTTCGAGTTGAGCGATGAAGTCAGCTTGCCCGCCGTAGCTCGGATGGCGCACGCAGACGACGGGCAGCCCGATGTCACTGAGGGCGTCCGCGGAATCCCGCCCGATTGCGATGAGCTTTGAGGGTCGCAGGAGATCAATGAGCGCGAGCAGGAATGGGAGCGTCTCCTCGCGCTCGCGCCTAGTGTGCGAGCGGTTGGTCATCGGGTCGTCGCTGGCATGCGGGTGAAAGGGAAAGACGTTCCATAGCATCACCGGGCGCCCGACCCGCGTCAGCATGTCCCAAACGACAGTTGCCGTGCGCTCAGCCACCACAGCGCCTTTGGTGGCCTTTTGCAGGCCGTCTAAGTGCAGCAGCGCCTCAACAGCTGCGAGATGCGCTTCATCGGTGAGCGCGAGGCCGGTGCGGCGCCCGCCACGATAGCCCAAATCGCGCGCGACCCAGATTGCATTGACCTGCGCAGACTGAGCTGCCTCTAACATCAGGCGAAGGTTTCGCCGACGAACCGCTGGCGCGTTTACGCGGTCGTGATCGCCGCAAATGTCGGCATAAGGATTGAAAACGGCTTCACGACTGTACTCGGATAGGTCACGAACGAAGGACGCGATGCTCATGGTGTGAGTGGTGCAATCTGAATGCGGCGCTTGTTCATATCCATGGTTACGATCCCCCCGCGATTTTCCTTCAACACCCGGAAGCACTTGAAACCGGCGAGGATAGCCTCCTCCCACAGCCACAACGGCGCCGATTCCACTTCGTAACCTCTTACAAATTGACGGATCGTTTTCAGCAAATCGTAGCTGAGTTCGCCCCTCTTCACTTTCTCGAACAAGCCGAGCGACTTTCCCTGCGTGAAAACGAAACCAGAGACGCCTTCCTCTATTAGGATAGCGCGCGCGCCATCCTCCGATTCGTCGGTTTCTGGGTCCGATTTCCGTTTCAGCTTGAGTAACGCGCGAGTGACGGGCGACCATCCCAGAACGGCGGCGTACGCGTAGTGAAATACGTCGTGGAACCGATAGTCGTCACTGTCACGTATGTTGTCGGTCAGCGGATCGCCTATGTTGATGCCGCTGCAACTCTGAAAAACGTACCTTCTAGCCCGGACAGTTCTCTCCTCAATTCGAACCACGAGGTCGCGCGGCAATTGTTCGTTGGCATCGGCGGTAGCGTCGAGCAGTGCGGGGTAGAACACCTTGTCGCCGGGCCAGCGGTCGTGCGCCTTGAGCAATTGGAAGTGGGCGGCTTCTTGAGTTTTGATCCTGGCCGCGCTTGCCGCGCGCATCAGCGAGCGAGCGACGCACACCAGACCGGCCTCAAGTTTGGTGCGGTCCCACGCTCGGGGATTGCGCGCGTACAGCGTCATCACCGCGCCGAGGTCGCCGGACATGGAGATAAGAAGAGCGATCAGGCGATCGATGGGTGCTTCCCGGGTCCTCAAGAAGGGCGCCTGGGCGTCTTCAAACCGGAGCAAGCCCTTGCCAGTCCATGGCTTAGGCATCGCTTGCACGAAGATTGACTCAAGCGGAACACCTGCCCGCGAACTGAGCACTGCTAGATACCAAATGAAGTCGCCGAGCTCTTCTTTGACGGCAGCGAAGTACGATGCCGTGGGGATATCGTCGCGTTTCCGCTTCTTGACCGCGCTTAATAGGCCGCCCGCTTCGCCGATGAAGCCGAGCATCGGCAAGTCGAGCGGATTGCCCGTGTTTTTGAGCCTGTCGGTTTCGAGCGCGAGCTTCTGGTACGACCGAATCGTCAGGTCGCTTTCGGGCGGCACTGGGGAGTTCGCGGTCATCGGCAGCGCCCGGAATCTTGTAACGGTTCGGCATGGGTTCACCGTCAGCGATGGATACTGCCGGGAGTCGTTTACCCACACGAGCAGAACCAGGATGGGGGATCGAGGCGGCAGCGGCACCGGGCGGCACCCGCGGGAACGCAGATCCACGATGCGAATCACCCCGCAGCCGGTGCTGGCCCGGGAAGGGGCGGGCAGGTCAGTTGCCCTTCTGCGCAATGGCCACCCCGCCTGCCAAAGCCGAAGGCTCGGCGGAAAGGCGTGACGCACCCTCTATGCAAGGGGAGTGTGGCGCTCTATACGCCCATTCCTTTGACGCGGGATGGAGCAGCCCGGTAGCTCGTCAGGCTCATAACCTGAAGGTCAGAGGTTCAAATCCTCTTCCCGCACCCAAGAAAGAAAGGCCCCAGCCTTGGCTGGGGCCTTCGCCTTTTGGGGCTAGGCGGCCACCGAAACTACCGCTCTGTCTGGGCCGGCTAGGCGGCCACCGAAACTACCGCTCTGTCTGGGCCCGATCGCCCTCCCGCACCCAAAGAGTGCGACTCAGATCAAAAACGGCCCCGCTGGAAACAGCGGGGCCGTTTTGCCGTGCGTCCTGCAAGGCCTCAGTGGGATCCTGGACGGAACACCCATAGCCGCAAGAGGATAAGCAGTGTGACGCTGTAGGAGGCGACGGCGATGAGCTGCGCGATGGCGCGGCCCAACTTTGCATCGCCGATCATTTGCAAGCCGAGGTTCAAAACAAGCTGGTTGATCAGGAATGCGGCCAAAGCCGCTGCAAGGTATTTTGGGACGCTCCGGCCATGAGCGGCGTTGCTCTCGAATACGAAGGATCGTTGCAAGAAATAGCTCACGCCGGCGCCGACGATGTATCCCGCCAGATTGGCCGCGTGGGAGTCCACGCCGAGGCCAATGTCCAGCGTCGCGATGACGGCGTAACCAATCGCGGTGTTCAGCAGGCCCGCTAGCCCATATCGCAGCAGGAGTTTCAGCATGGCGTCCAAGCTATGCCCGAACCGGCCGGACGACCGCCACAATTGAAACGCCAAACGGAAAACGCAACGCCGGCAACAGGAACCGCTCGGCCCCGAACACCGCCGCGAGCGCCTTATTGATGGGGGTTGGCGGCATCTGGGCAGTGTCGTCGTTTTCGCCATCGCGCGCGCCGAGCGCGGTTCGCAACACGCGAACGCCTGCGATGGCGGGGAAGAGCAGGAAGTTGAAATAGCTGGAATAGACGATCTCTAAGCCCGCGCCTTGCAGCATCGCGAGGAATGCCGCGCGCGTGTAGCGGCGCTTGTGGTGCAAGACGACGTCGTGGTGGCTCCAGAGAAACGCGAACGCCGGCACGGTGAACACGCCGATGCCGTCAGGTTTGATGAGCGCAGCGAGCGCGCGGCACGATTCCGTGTCGGCATCGAGATGCTCGATCACATCGAAGGCGCAAACGACATCGAAGGTCTCTTGAATCGGATGCGGCGCCGGCAGCAGGCCGTCTGACACGTCAGCGACGCCAAGGCGTTGGGCAAGGCTGCGCGCGGCGGCGTTCGGCTCGAAGGCTGTCACGCGCCCTATGTTCGCCAGCATGCGAAGATTGCCGCCGGTTCCGCACCCGGCTTCCAGCAACTGCAAGGCTCCGCGGCGTGCGAAGCGGCGGATGATCTTGTCCAGGATTTTCCTGCGCGCGACAAACCACCAGTGCTCGCCTTCGACCGCATGCATGTCTGTGTAAGCGTCACCCCTCATGAGCGCTGTTTTCCGGCAGCGGCGCACGTTGGCGAAGGGGGCGCACCTTAAGTCCGGTCACATCGGCGACGAGATAGGCGGGCCGCTGCTTGGTCTCCATATAGACGCGGCCGATATATTCGCCGATCAGCCCAAGCGATAATAGCTGAAGCCCGCCCAGCACCAGCACCGCGACCATGATCGAGGCATAGCCCGGAACATCGACGCCGCGGACAACGACAAGAACCATGAGATAGGCGGCGAACAGGCATCCGATGACGGCGACGCCAAGTCCGACATAGCTCCATATTTTCAACGGAGCGGTGGAAAAACTGGTGATGCCCTCAAGCGCGAAATTCCATAGCCGCCAGTAATTCCATTTACTTTCGCCCGCCGCACGGGTCTGGCGTGCAAACTCGATCGCGGTAGAGCGGCCGCCGACCCAGGCGAACAGCCCCTTCATGAAACGGTTGCGTTCAGGCAGGCGTTTGATGTTCTCGACCACCGATCGATCCATCAGGCGATAATCGCCAGCATCGGCGGGGATTTTCACGTCCGACAGCTGATTGAACAAACCATAAAACGCGCCCGCCGTGGTCCGCTTGCCGAACGTGTCGGCCAGACGCTGGCGGCGCACTCCGTAGACGACGTCGTAGCCTTCGCGCCATTTGGCGATGAATTGCGCGATCAGATCTGGGGGGTCTTGAAGGTCCGCGTCGATCGGGATCACCGCATCTCCGCTCGAGAAATCGAGCGCCGCGGTAAGCGCCGCTTCCTTGCCGAAATTGCGCGTGAGGTTGATGACGACGATGCGTGCGTCTTGGGCTGCCCGTTTCAGCAGCATTTCGTGTGTGCGGTCGCGGCTTCCGTCGTTGACGCAGATAAACTCGAAGCGGCAGTCCAAGCCACGAAGGGCCTCTTCCATCCGATCGAAGAAAAGATCGATCATCTGTTCTTCGTTGTACATCGGAACCAGGATCGAGATCAGCTTCTGCTCTCCAACCTTCGCCGCACGCGTTGCTCTGGGCGCGTCAGTTGGCGCGCCCTCGGTCGAAGTGTCTGCGTTCGGTTGCGTCACCCGCATGCTTCCCCTTTAGTGGGCGCCGGCTTCTACTCACGCGGCCTTACCCGGTTCTTCGGGTGCTGCAAAGTGCTCGGTTCGGACTCAGTATGGTGCAGCCTACCTGCCGCTGGGCGCTGGCTCATCCACAAGAAGCAGATTGCGGCCTTTGCCAAAGGAGCGCTCTTGCAGGCGTTCGGTGTCGAGGCCGGCGCGCGCGAAAGCCTGGTAGGCGAGGCGCTGCGACTCGCCCCCGCCCTTTTCCAGCAGCAGCGCCGCCGCCCTTATGGGGCAGTTGCTGTGCGGCGCGCGCACTTGCTGCGCGGCGTTGGGATCGGCCTCGATCAGATCGAACAGCTGACCACCCTCCGTTGTCCTAAGCACCAGGCGCGCGACCGTGGGCTGGAAGTCGTCATGCAGCGAGGGGCGGTAATAGACCAGCAGCGGCTGGCCCTCACAGGCCCCGGCATGGCTGTGCACATAAGCCTGCAAGTCGCCCAAACGTTCGCGATCCTTGAAGTATTCCGGGATGAACAAGAACGGCATGATGGCGGCCGCAATAGGAATGAGCGATGCAAAGCGTGCGCTTAGCCCATCGCCAATGCGCAGCGCCGATATGTGTCGGGCGATAACAAAGATGAGCGCTGGCATGATGACTATGAAGGCGCGCTCCTTGATCCAATTGACCGCCCCGAAGTGCACTGCGAATGCGATCAGCACCGTGATCAGCGCGGCGAAGACCAGAACGCTGGAAAATCTTTGCTTGAATTGCAGCGCCGCAACCACGCCAGCAAAACCCGCAAGCAAAGCCAGCGGATTGGAGCCAAAGGCTTTGACAACCAACCCGCGCAAGAATTGATTGAGAACGTGGATCAGCTCAGTTCCGAAAGCATTTGCGCTCGGCTGGACTAGGCTTGGGTCTAAGCGCTGTGCGCTCAAAAATGCCCACGCCACGGCCGGAACAACAGCGATCGTGGTTGCAATGCCGATTGCGATGAAGCGGCCTGGGCGCTTGGCGATAAGCTCGGCAACGCCGGCACAGAGCCCGGCGGCGGCGAACCAAATGCCGCCGAAATAATGGGTGAGGCCAACCAGAATGCCAAGCAACGTCCAAAGCGGATAGAGCCAAGCGCGCCCCTCGTCGCTCTCGTCAAGCATGCGCGCCAACAGAAATACGCTGAGAGCGCAGCCGACATACAACAGAAGATACGGGCGCACTTCGGCCGCGAAATAGATCACCCAGTACGATCCGAGCGACAGCAGGAGAAAGATCACCTTCTCGCGCCTGTTCCGCCCCAGCAACCAGATCAGCGCCGCGCCGGCCAATAGAATGGGAATGGACAAGAAGCGCGCAATGACGGGATCGTCTGGCAGCATGCCGCGCCAGAAATGCAAGCCAACATAATAGAGCGGTGGGTGGACCTCCTCGATCATGCGCGTTTCGAGCAGGGCCGCTAGAGCGAGCGCGGGTTCGGAAAAAAACAAGCTCCAATACTCGTCGCGCCAAAGCGGCTTGAGCACCATGGCGGCGGCCATGATCGCGAGCGGGACGACGGAGGCGAGCGCGAGCCAGCGCAGTTTCAAGGCATGGGCTGGCGTTGTATTCATCCGGCTCCCCCGCTTTTGTTCGTTCGCTGCCGGCTTGGTCCGCGACTGTCAAAGGAAATTTGGATGGCGTCCATGCTTGGAAAGCCAAGTGCCAGCGCCGGCCAGGAAAGCGGGGCGGCGTCGCTTTGGGACAAGCGCGCTGATCGAGTTGATGGCTTCGGCGCTCACCCAGGCAGCCAGTCCGAATTCCCGAATGCCGAGCCCGTGCCGTCGGAACGTCTCCAAGCCACGCTGGCGGCGAATATGCGCAATCCGCCAGCCTTTCTCGCGCCAGTCCTCGTTCGTCATGGCGTCAATGGTCGAGACGTCGAAAATGTCGCGACGAACTGGGGCTGGGAGAACGCCAAAGGTGTTCATGTTCCAATGCCAAGCACGCCGCAGGTCCTGATCCACAGGCAGCGCGCGCGGTTCTGCGCGCAGGAATTTCTCCGCCCCGGACCTGCTAAGCAAGGAAGCGCCGGTGCTGCCGGGGATGTTTGAATAGCGGACCAAGCTATGCTGCCCCGTAAGCGCTTGGGTGGGCTTCGCCACATGCTTGGTGTCGTTGGACAGGCGAACGATGTCCCAATCTGCGGGGAGTGCGGCAATCAACGCGTGAAGCAGTGCGACAAAATCCTGTGGCAGTTCGACATCGTCCTCCAAGATCAAGGCAGGCGCCGCAATCGCGTCCGCGACGATCAATTGGCACAAGCTGAGATGGCTCGCATAACAACCGATCTCTCCGCGCGACAACACGGAGCGTTCGCCATCGCCGGCGAACGGGAAATAGGGGCGCAGGATTTCGGGGAGATCGGCGCCGTTGGCGGCGCTAAATCGCTCAAAGCGCAGTCCCGCCTGCGCGCATTGCCGTTCCATGTGGGCTCGGCGTTCGCCGTCGCGATCCAGATTGATGAAGGTGCAAGATGGTGTTTGATTCATACTCTCGAACTTGCGGGTGACGGATCTAAAACTGCGGCGGCGTGACGGAATATATCTTCAACAATTGTCGCAACTTTTTTATTCTCCGAGGAATGTAAAGCCGCCGGTTGAGCTGCGGTCCAGAATAAAGTGTTCCATCGGGCAAGATGGCGGCGTAGGTGATTGGCCGCAACTTCTCGGTCGTTATCGCCGCGTGATCCGCATGCGCGGCCGCCAACCCGCCCGAAATCACATCGTAGAGCCCGCCACGGCCAACGGCGCGCGTATGCAGCACCGGCGCCTGGTCAACGATCGCCAAGGTTCTCTCGCGCGGCTCAGCCTGCTGCGCCCACAATTGATCCAGCCCCCAGCCGCTCTCATTTAGGTCGAACGACGTGCGGATTTTTTCGAAGAAGTCCATGCGGAAACAGAAATTCATGATCTCGACGAAATTTGTCCATCGCGCCATGTAGGTGGGCCGTTCCAGGGTGATATCGTGACTGTAAAACGATCCGCGCTTTAGAGCCGGCTGCGCCAAGCTCGGCTGAAGCCGGTTGACGACCTGGAAGAACGTCCGCCAGGTCGGGTAGACCCCCCAGATGTCGTCATCGACGAAACACAGCCATCGGTAGGATTTGAGGCGGCCATCGAGTTTGGCGAGGCATGCGCTCAGCCCCGGGAACTTCGGACCTGGATCGTGGCTCAGGGTGACATCGCTCTCACGGTCGGGAAAGGGATCGGCCATGTTTCCGTAATAGGAAAGGTGCAGATCGAAGATGCGGCCCTCGCCGGCGCCATCGATCCAGCTTCGGTGCAGGGAATTGTCCCCGACACGCCCGATCATCAACACCTCGCGCCGGGCCTTGCTCATGATCGGATCATCGCATTGTTGCCGCGCCGCGGCTACCTCCGCTAGCTCCCGGCCGGGCGTTCGAGAATTACGCCGAGGACTTCGCTTTGCGGGGCATAGAGTTCCAGCGCGCGCCGCACGTACTTCCGCCGGCGCAGCAATCTCCGGAGACCTGGAACGCGATCAACCAGCGACGCTGTCCCGCGCGGCGGCGGAAGCGCGTCAAGAGGCTGATTGCTGGGGGAGAGCCGAAAGGCCCCGCTGCCGCTCGCGAGGTCGCGGCGGCCGCCGATTCCGGCGACCTGTTCTTGGTTGAAAACCGAGAAATCTGCGAACCGCACATGAAAATTCGTTCTTCGCGCCATCTCGCGCAGCGAAGTCCTGGAATACCAAGCGAGGTGCACGGGCGGATTATCGGTCCGCCATACCGCGTCCGGCGGCAGGAAATCCTTGTTGGGCGTTGAGACAAGCGCCACGCCGCCTGGGCGCAAGAGCGCGTGAATGGAACGCAGGACGCTCAAGGGCGCGTCAAGATGCTCAAGAACCTCGGTCATGACAACGATGTCGAACGACCCTGCCGCCTGGGCGGACATAACGTTCACGTCGGCGCAAATGTAGTGATCTCCGAACGAGCGCTTGGCGTCTGCAATCGCCCGCTCGGAGATATCCAGCCCGCTCGCGTCATGTCCCGCCTGCTTCAGCGCATAGGTGAGGTAGCCTAAGCCGCATCCCACCTCTAAGATTTTTTTCGAGCGATCGCGGTTCAGCTCTCCCGTTGTTGCTGCGACGAACCAATACATCGGTTCTGAACTCGCCAGGAGCCCGAGAGGGTCGCGCGCGCCAAGCACAGCGCGCCTGTATTCCAGATAACGCGCATAGCCGGAGAGCAGATCCGGGCAGGCGTAGATTGCATCATAGATCGACGGGTCGGACTTGAACGGCGAGGCAAATTGTAAGTCGCACTTGTCGCATCCGTCGATGTCGTAGGTGTCGGGCGCGCGATACCCAGAGAACCCCCTGCGGATCAGGTGGGCGGGTTCGTTGCAAAGAGGGCAGCAATTCGCCAGTGTTTCGGTCATGAGGCGTGGGAGATTTCTTGCGCCGTGCGGTTTTGGCCCTCTATGGCACGGGGGGCGTCCGCGGAAAAGCGCCTTGGGTCCAGCGAAGCCCGGCGCGGCGCAGGGCTTGAGCGCTGTCTCCTCGCGATAGCGCCCCCCGACGATGTGTTCGTCGAATACGCTTTTGAGCTTGCCGTTCGTGGCGGAAGCGGCTCGGCTGAGGCTTAGAGTGTCTCACGCCCGCAACCAGGGCGGAAACGCGCGACGAACTGACGGAAAAGAGCGACGGGCGGCGATGGCCTGTGTTGTGCACTTGCGCCAACCCAGCTTGGAGTTCTTTAGGCTGAGCCGATGAACGAGCGTGCCATGATTAGCGAAGGGATGGCGGCGGCCAAAGGCATGCTGGACCACCCCGCGTGGGTGCGCTGGGGCGCGCACTTGGGCTTCTGGCTCGTCTATTTTGTAGTGCGCACGGCCGCCGCCGCGGCCGATCCGCCGAAGGACATGAGCGAGTTTCCCTATCTGGCAAACCGCATTCTCGTGGTCGCCAGCTATTTCGTCCTGACAGGTTTGCTGTTTGCCACCGTTGCTGGGCTGCGGGCGGATCGCTCCCATTGGGTGCGGAATGTCGCGCTGGTGATTGGCGCCATCGCGCTCGCCCCGATCACGCAATGGTGCGAGGAATTGGGCCCGCTGGTGCTCATGAGCTTGCGCCCCGAGGCCTATCCCTTCGTCACCTATTTGTTTCAATTCGGTTGGGCGCTGCCGCTTTGGGGGCTGACGCAGGCGTTGCTCGGCTACCATTTCGAGAGCATCGCCCAGGCGCGCGCCGTTGTTCGCGCACAAGCGCTCGCCTATGACGCACAACTCAAGATGCTGCACTACCAGATCAATCCTCATTTTCTGTTCAACACGCTGAATGCGATCTCGACCCTGGTGCTTGAAAACCGCAACGCGCAGGCCGAGCGCATGTTGCTGGGGCTGTCGGGGTTCTTGCGTTACTCGCTCGATCGCCAACCCACCGAGCTCAGCGTCCTCTCGGCCGAGTTGGAGGCGCAGAAGCGTTATTTGGAAATCGAGCAGACGCGTTTCGGCGACAAGCTGCAAGTGCGCTTGGATATTGAAGCGGGACTCGAAGGGGCCCGTCTGCCCAGCCTCATCCTGCAGCCTATCCTGGAGAACGCGATCAAATACGCGATCACCCCGCGCGCGGAAGGCGGATGGATCGCCATCAAAGCGCGCCGGGACGGAGAGCTGCTGCGCATTGTGATCGAGGATGACGGACCAGGCCTGGAACGCCCCGGTTTTGAGCGCGTTGGCGCTGAGCGAACCGGTGCATCGGGGCGCAGAGGCGGCGTTGGGCTCGCCAATGCGCGTGAGCGTCTTGAATTGATTTACGGCGCGCGCGCCGCTTTGGTTGCATCCAATCGCGAGCCGAACGGATGCCGCGTCGAAATCCATTTGCCCCTGGAGGTGCGAAGTGCTGGCCGAACCGCTGCGTCTGCTGTTAGCTGACGATGAACCGCTGGCGCTGCGCCGCATCAAGCTGGCGCTGCAAGGCATACCCGACGTGTGCGTGGTGGGCGCGGCAAGCGACGGCGCGCAGGCGATCAGCGCAATGCGCGACCTACGCCCGGATGTGGTTCTGCTCGACATTCGCATGCCGCTGGCGAACGGCTTCGAAGTCGCCAATGCCGTCGAAGAAGCAGGCGGTCCTGAGATCATATTCGTGTCTGCGTTCGACAGCTACGCGCTGCAGGCGTTCGAGACGTCCGCGGTCGATTATCTGCTGAAACCGGTCGAATTCGAGCGTCTCGCCGCCGCTCTCGATCGCGCGCGCCATCGCCGCGCCGCCAAGGACGCCGGCCGCCGGGCCGCCGAACTCACCGCGGTGCTGGAAGCGCTGCAGCGGGAATCGGACGCGCGCGATGGACCCCGCTACGAGCGCGAATTCTGGATCCGCGACCGCGGGAGGTTTCTGCGCGTCGCGGTCGCCGACGTTGATCGCATTGAGGCCGAGCGCGACTACGTACGACTGTACTGGGAGGGGCGCACGCTGCTGCACCGCGTCACCATGGCGCACCTGGAGGAAAAATTGGACCCCGAGGTCATGCTGCGCGTGCACCGTTCGGCGTTCGTGAACTGGGAGCGCCTGAAAGCGGTTCGGCGCGACGGCAATGGCAGGCTGGTCGCTGTGCTGGAGCATGGCGAGGAAGTGCCCGTCAGCCGCGCCTACGCGCAGCGTGTGATGAGCGAGATGAAGACGCGGGCTTAAGGGGCCGCCTGCGCGCCCAAGCCGCACGGGCTCGCTCCCAGAATTCCAGCGCCAGCTGCCCCCGCCCGGTCGCTTTCGCTCGGGAACGAGGCTAGCTTGCGGTCATTGGATACGCCTTCAGGGGTCCCATGGCGCCGCAAACAAAGCTGCTCGACCAGGTCAAATTTCCCGCCGATTTGAGGCGGCTCGAGAAGGGGCAGTTGCGGCACCTGGCCGACGAACTCCGCGCCGAGACTATCAGCGCGGTGTCGCAGACGGGCGGCCACCTGGGCGCGGGGCTGGGCGTTGTCGAACTGACCGTGGCGCTGCACTACGTGTTCGAGACGCCCAAGGACATCGTCATCTGGGACGTCGGCCACCAGGCCTATCCCCACAAGATACTCACAGGCCGGCGCGACCGCATCCGCACGCTGCGCCAAGGCGGGGGACTCTCGGGCTTCACCAAGCGGGCCGAAAGTGAGTACGACCCTTTCGGCGCAGCCCACGCGGCGACCTCCATCAGCGCCGCGCTTGGCTTCTGCGTCGCCCGCGATCAGCGTGGTGCGGACAATCACGTCATCGCCGTGATCGGCGACGGCTCGATGTCGGCGGGCATGGCTTATGAGGCGATGAACAATGCGGCGGAGACCACCAAACGCCTGATCGTGATCCTGAACGATAACGACATGTCGATCGCCCCGCCGGTCGGGGGCATGTCGTCCTATTTAGGCCGGCTGGCGTCCTCGAAGACCTACCGCGCCATCCGCAAGACGGCCAAGGCCATCGCCGAGCATCTCCCGGCGCCGATCCACGACGTGGTCAAGAAGACCGAGGAATACGCTCGCACCATGGTGACCGGCGGGACGTTTTTCGAAGAGCTGGGCTTTCATTATCTCGGGCCGTTCGACGGCCACGACCTCGACACGCTGACCTTGATCCTGGGCAATGCCAAGGAATTCACCGACCGCCCGGTGCTCATCCATGTCGTCACCAAGAAGGGCAAGGGTTACGCGCCGGCGGAAAGCGCTGCAGACAAATATCATGGCGTGGCCAAGTTCAACGTCGTCACCGGCGAGCAGGCCAAGGGCGCGGGTGCGCCGCAATACACCAAGGTGTTCGGCCAAAGCCTCATCCGGCAAGCCGAAAAAGACGTCAAAATCCTCGCGATCACCGCGGCGATGCCGTCGGGCACCGGCCTTGATCTCTTCGGCGCCAGATTTCCAGAGCGCACTTTCGATGTCGGCATTGCCGAGCAGCACGCGGTAACGTTCGCCGCCGGCCTCGCCGCCGACGGCATGAAGCCGTTCGCGGCGATCTACTCGACCTTCCTGCAGCGCGGTTACGACCAGGTCGTACACGATGTCGCCATCCAGAAACTGCCCGTGCGCTTCGCGATCGACCGTGCCGGGCTTGTTGGCGCCGATGGGCCTACGCATGCGGGTTCGTTCGACATCGGTTATCTCGGGCAGCTGCCGGGCTTCGTGCTGATGGCGGCGGGCGACGCCAACGAGCTCTCGCGGATGGTGGCGACCGCGGCGGCGATCGACGACCGGCCAAGCGCGTTCCGCTATCCGCGCGGCGAGGCCCCAGGCCTTGAGAATGAGGGCGCGCTGGGCGCCGACGCCGATGTCCCGCTCGAAATCGGCAGGGGCCGCATCGTGCGCGAGGGTACAACGGTCGCGCTGCTGAATTTCGGCGCGCGGATGAGCGAAGCAATGAAAGCCGCGGACAAGCTCGCCGCGATGGGGCTTTCCACGACACTGGCCGACGCGCGCTTCGCCAAGCCGCTCGA
>DPWD01000006.1:0-206 GCA_003526465.1 Hyphomonadaceae bacterium | reverse complement strand
GGCGCCATGGGTGGGTTCGGCGCGTTCGTGCTGCACTTCCTGGCGCGGGATGGCCTGCTCGACCGTGGCCTAAGAATCCGCACGCTGACCCTGCCCGATCTGTTTCTGGATCAAGACAAGCCAGAAGCCATGTACGCAGCCGCCGGCCTCGATGCGGACGCCATCGCCGCCGCCGCGGCGTTGGCGCTGGGGCGGGGCGTGAGCGA
>DPWD01000053.1 GCA_003526465.1 Hyphomonadaceae bacterium | reverse complement strand
CGGCGCGCGAAGCCGCCGCGCATCTGCGCACGCATTTCGGCCGCTTGGACCCGCCGTTGGGTGAAGTCCTACGCCTGCGGCGTGGCGACGTGGACCTGCCGCTCGAGGGCGCGCCCGACGTGCTGCGCGCACTGCGTTGGCATGGTGACGACGACGGCCGCCTCAACGCCGATTTCGGCGACGGCCTGATGATGGTGATGGACTGGGCGCCCGACGGGACGCTCTCAACGCGCGCGATCCACCAATGGGGGGCGAGCGAGGGGCCTGAGAGCCCGCACTATAGCGATCAGGCGCAATTGTTCGCGCGGCGGGAGTGGCGGGTGATCTCTTCAGAACAGTGAGCGAGCGCTTCGCGTCGTGGGAAGGCAACGTCCCTCCCCCCTTGCGGGGGANNCGAGCCGGAGGGGGGTGACGGCGCCGCTGTTCAAATCTTGCGCACTCCCCGATCACGGCGCCGCACCCCCACCCCCTGCCCCCTCCCCGCAAGGGGGAGGGGGAGCGCTCGCGACATAGGCGACCTTCCATAGTCAGCGCCCGTTCAGCGCCCAATCATAGCCGTGCCCGGCGATGCGCGTTGCGCCGCTCAACCGCGCCGCAAGTTCGGGCAACGCGTAGCGGCGCAGATGCGCGATGACGTTCGCGTCGGTTCCGCCAAAGTCCGCGCGGAACCAGCGATAGATGCTGGACACGCGCAATGTGCCGTTTGCGTTTACGCTGACGCCGCGCGGGTGGTTCACGTAGGCGCGCGCGGCGGCGTCGAGGTCAGCCTCCAAATTTTCCGCGCGCCAGGCGCGCGGCATCAGATTGGGGCAGCCGATGGAGGCGCAATTGATGGCGTAGTGGACGCGCGGGTCGCGGAAGGTCGGGCGCAGGATGGTGTTTTCGATGTCGTCGAGCGAGAGCCGGCGGCCCTCCACCGTGACGCGCTTGGTGCGCCACGGCCCGATCAGCGCGCGCGGATCGAGACCCGTTCCCTCGCTGCGAATGTCGCGGATGGAAGCAATCGGATAGCGCTCAAGGATCACCTGCAAGGTGACCGCGTTATAGAGATTGACCCAAGTAGCAAAGGCGCGGTCGCGTTCGAAGGTCGATGGCCGCTGCCCTGCCAATTCGGCGACATAGGCATCCAGCGCGGCGCGGTCGTCGCGGCTGTTGCTCCAGCGCGCATAATCCACGCGATTGACGCCATCGGCGCTCGCGGAAACGTAACGCGCCAGCAATGTGTCGTAGGCCGCCTCGTCGGCCGCGGCGGGCGCCGCGGACAAGAGTAAAGCCGCCAAGGCCGTCAGGAAAAAACGCATGCTCACCTCTTGGGTTGCTTATACGGCCAATTCAGGCCGGCGGTTGCGGATTGGGCAGCGCCCATTCGCAAGACAGCGCGCGCCGCCATTGCCCGCGGGGGCGGCTGCGGTCCATAATTGTCGGCATGCCGACACCCAATTCTCTCGATTCCTTCTGGATGCCGTTCACGCCCAACCGGGCCTTCAAGGCCGACCCGCGTATGATCGTGCGCGCCGAGGGCATGCATTATTACACCCCGGACGGACGCGCGGTGCTCGACGGCACCGCTGGCCTCTGGTGCAGCGCCGCCGGTCACGGCCGCCCGCGCATCGTGCAGGCCATCCAGCGCGCGGCGGCGGAGCTGGATTATTCCACCACGTTCAATCTCGGCCACCCGATGGCGTTCGAGTTCGCCAATCGCCTGGGCGAGATTTTGCCCGCCGGCCTCGATCGCATCTTCTACACCAATTCCGGCAGCGAGAGCGCCGACACGGCGCTGAAAATCGCGCTCGCCTATCAGAAGGCGCGTGGGCTACCGGGCAAGTTCCGCTTGATCGGGCGCGAGCGCGGCTATCACGGAACGAACTTTGGCGGCATTTCCGTCGGCGGCATCGTGCGCAACCGCATGACGTTCGGGCCTGGCGTCGCCGGGATCGATCATCTGCCGCACACGCTCGACATCGCCCGCAACGCCTTCTCGCGCGGCGAACCGCCGCATGGGATCGAGTTCGCCGATGCGCTCGAGCGCATCGTGGCGCTGCACGATGCTTCAACCATCGCCGCGGTGATCGTCGAGCCGGTGGCGGGCTCTACCGGCGTGATCATGCCGCCCACGGGCTATCTCAAGCGCCTGCGCGAACTCTGCACGAAACACGACATTCTCTTGATCTTCGACGAAGTGATTACCGGTTTCGGGAGGCTGGGCAGGGCCTTCGCGTCGCACTATTTCGGCGTCAAGCCCGACATCCTCACCATGGCGAAAGGCATCACCAACGCGGCGGTGCCGATGGGCGCGGTGGCGGCTTCGCGCGAGATTTACGACACGATCCTCGCCAACAGCGACACCCCGATTGAGTTGTTCCACGGCTACACCACCAGCGGGCATCCCTTGGCTTGCGCGGCGGGGCTGGCGACGCTCGACACCTTCCGCGAAGAAGGGCTGTTCGAACGCGCGGGCGAACTCGCGCCCTATTGGGAAGACGCAATGCACTCCCTGCGCGATGCGCCACACGTGATTGACATTCGCAATTTGGGGCTGATCGGCGGCATCGAACTCGAACCGCGCCCGGGCGCGGCGACGCAACGCGCGCTGGAGGCGTTTCGCCTCTGCTTCGATGCCGGCGTGCTGATCCGCGTGACTGGCGACATCCTCGCCTTCTCCCCGCCGCTGATCATCGAGAAGAGCCAGATTGATCAGATCGTGGATACGGTGCGGCGCGCGCTGCAGGAGATAGCGTAATATGGACCGCCGGCGTCCTTGCCGGCTTGCTTGGCGCTGGCCGGCGGGGACGCCGGCGGTCCATAGGCCATGCTGATCCTGCTCGCCACTCTCGCGCTCTCCGCGGCACTATTCGCGCTGCTATGGGGCGTAAGCGTGCGGCTCAAGGATCCAAGTTTTGTCGATTCCTGGTGGGGCTTTGGAATCGTCGTGTTGGCGTGGACGGTCTGGGCAATGACCGCGCGCGATAACGCCCACGCCGATCACCTTGTGAGCCTCGCCAGCTTGTGGGGCTTGCGGCTGGGCATTCATCTGCTCTGGCGCTGGCGCAGCCACGGTCCGGACCGCCGCTATAAAGCGCTCGCGGAAACAGCGCGCGCCGAGCACGGCATGGATTTCGCGCGCTTCTCCCTGCTGTGGGTGTTCGCGCCGCAATGGGCGCTGCAATTCATCGTCGCGCTACCGGTCATCCTCGGACAGTTGCCGCCAACGACAGAGCGTGGATGGCTCGACGGATTGGGCTGGGGGCTTGCGGCCTTCGGCATCGTGTACGAGACCATCGCCGACTGGCAGCTCGCCCGCTTCAAGGCGGACGCGGCGAATTCCGGCCATGCGATGGAAAGCGGCCTCTGGCGTTACTCGCGGCATCCGAACTATTTCGGCGAGCTTTGCACGTGGTGGGGCATCTGGCTGATCGCCACCGATGCCGGCATGGGCCTGTGGAGCCTGCCCGGGCCGCTGCTGCTGAGCTTCCTGCTGCTACGGGTTTCCGGCGCGCCAACAACCGAACCGCACCTGGAGCGAACCAAGGCCGGCTACGAAGCCTACAGACGCCGCACCTCCGCGTTCATTCCATGGCCGCCGCGTCCTTGACCAGGCGCTTGGTCAGAACATACGCCGCCCAGGCCGCGCACACGCCAGCGGCGAACAGCGCCAGGATGGCCACCCAGACGCGCTGCGGCAGGGCGCGGCTGCCGGGGTGCTCGTCCCGCCAAACCAATGCGCCCACACTTTCCGAGTTGGCGAGGGGGATGCGCCATGATGCGGTGCCTTGCTCCGTGCTCGACGGGTTCGCCACAAAGCGCAAATCGTTAAGACCCAAACTTTCGCCGACGGATTCGATATCGCCCGGGCCAAGCGTATCGACCACAAGCAGATAATCGAGGGGCCTGCCGCTGGCGAAAAGCGCCGTGCGGCTGGACGCTTCCTCCGGCGCGATTGGCGTGATCGCGACGAGCGCCAGCTCTTCACTCATCAGCATCATGCCTGAGACGCTGGCGCCGTGCGCTCGATTGCTCAAATCTATTATGTTGCGGGCCGCGAACATGGCATCGCGTCCGACGGCGCCCTTGCCATCACTCAGCTGCTCCGCGGCCCACAGGTAGCGCAACTGGCCGGAGCGAAGGACAATCATAACGTCAGCCGCCGTGGTGTAGAAATTGTTCTCTATCCATGCACGATCCCAACGGCGCGAAACATTGTCGTAGGCGTCGGTCCAGTTGGCGTAATCGTTAGCCAGCGCTTCCAGTGCATGGGCGCGCGCGCTCATCGTGCTCCCCACCAGCCGCTGCGTCATGGCTTGGTAGGCCCGATCCTCACGGCGGGCGAAATCGACGCGCGACACCACCGCCAGCACAGCGATGAGCGCCACCAGCGCGAAAATCGGCGCGCTGGCGGTGATCCATATCCGGCGCGCAAGGCGTCCGTCGGCGGTGGTGGAAACAGTCTTCATGGCGGCGCGACAAGGGCTCATCGCGCAACATAGTTAAAAAAGCACGCGCGCCGCTGTGCTGGCGGTCCGATCCGGCCTGCGTGCTTGCAAGGACGCCGCCGCCCGCGGTTGACTCCGCCACTTTCTTTTAGTACTAAACTATCTTGCGGTTGCAATGGAGGCCACGACCAAGCGGATGAGCGACGACCGCGAACCCCTGCGCGCCTGGCTCGATCTGCTCGGCGTTTCAACGGCGATAAAGAAGGGCGTCGACGCGCGCCTGCGCGAGCGTTTCGGCGTCTCGCTCTCGCGCTTCGACGTGATGGCAGCGCTCGACCGCGCGGGCGAGGTCGGGCTAACCGGCAAGGGTCTCTCGGCGCGCCTCAAGGTGACCGAGGGCAACACCACGCAGGTGACGGCGCCGCTGATCGCGGACGGGCTTGTGCGCCGCAGCGTTAGCGCCGAGGACGGGCGCGTCGCCATCTTCCAGCTCACGGCGAAGGGCGAGCGGCTGTTCGCGCGCATGGCCGAGGCAAACAGGGGCTGGATCGCCGAGGCGTTCGGCGCGCTTTCGCCAGTGGATACTGCGATGTTGCGGCGTCTGCTGGCCTCGCTTACAGCGCCATCCACAAGAGGGAAATCCCCATGAACCCAGAGAGCTTTTCGCCGCGTCATTTTCGCTGGGAATATGCGGAGGGGGTCGCGCGCATCACGCTTGACCGGCCCGAGCGGAAAAACCCGCTGACGTTCGAATCCTACGCCGAGTTGCGCGATGCGTTTCGGGCGTTGGTTTATGCGCGCGAGGTGAAAGCCGTCGTATTCGCCAGCAACGGCGGCAATTTCTGCTCCGGCGGCGACGTGCACGACATCATCGCCCCGCTCACCGAGATGGGCATGCCGGAATTGCTCGATTTCACCCGCATGACCGGCGATCTTGTGAAGGCGATGCGCCACTGCCCGCAGCCGATTGTCGCCGCGGTGGATGGCGTCAGCGTCGGCGCCGGCGCGATTATTTCGATGGCGTCCGACATCCGCTACGCAACGCCGGAGGCGAAGACCGCGTTTCTGTTCAACCGCGTGGGACTGGCGGGCTGCGACATGGGCGCGTGCGCTATGCTGCCGCGCATTATCGGCCAAGGCCGCGCCACCGAATTGCTGCTGTTTGGCCGCACCATGAGCGCGGAAGAAGGCAAGGCCTGGGGGTTTTTCAACGATATCGTCGCTGCGGACAAACTCGACGGGCACGCCATGGAAGCCGCACGCAAGCTCGCATCGGGGCCATCGTTCGCCAACGGAATCACCAAGAACCAGTTGAACATGGAATGGGACATGAGCCTCGACACCGCCATCGAAGCCGAGGCGCAAGCGCAAGCGATCTGCATGCAGACCAAGGACTTCAAGCGCGCCTACCATGCGTTCGTGGCCAAGGAGAAGCCCGTGTTCGAGGGCGATTGAAGGTGTCTTGAATGCTTATACCCACACTCACACCCACCCCCGGGGCGCCGCGCAGCGGCGAGCCCGGGGCCCATAACCACGATTGCTTGAGTTCATGGGCCCCGGAATTCGCGTTCCGCGAATCCGGGGATGGGTGGGAGGAGGATTTAAACTGGAAAAAGTGCGCGGACGCCGCCACGTCGGCAGGGCTATGTAGGCGGCCTGACGGAGCTTGCAGCCGGTGCTCCGCGCTTCGCCACGGGGTCGCCCGCGCGCTTGGACTTTAGCACGAACGATTGATTCGCCAACCCCGGATCGAGCCGGACGACGAAGGAGGCCCCATTCACCGCGCCCGCCAGGCGAACCGGTTTCGTACACACTGGCGTGAAGCGCGCGCGCTTCCCACCCGACCCCATCCCCGCTACATTATCCCAGGCGGGGACGCCCTGTTAGGAAATGCCGATCGCCCATGTCCATTATCGCCCTGGTTGATGACGACGAGAACATCATTGCCTCCCTCAGGCTCCTGTTCGAGGCCGAGGGCCATGTCGTGCGCAGCTATACCGATGGCGCAACCGCGCTAACGGCGCTCTTGGAGACCCCTCCCGACATCGCCATCCTGGATATCAAGATGCCGCGCATGGACGGGGTCGAGGTGCTCAAGCGCCTGCGGCAGACCTCCGCCATGCCGGTGATTTTCCTCACTTCCAAGGACGACGAAACCGATGAAGTGGTGGGCTTCAATGTCGGCGCCGACGATTACATCAAAAAGCCATTCTCGCAGCGTCTGCTCTCCGAGCGGGTGAAGGCGCTATTGCGGCGCACGCGCGCGGGCGCGCCCGGAGGGGAGGTCGGCGACAAGAAATCCATCGTGCGGGGAGAGCTGACGCTCGATCCCAACCGCCACGCCTGCACTTGGAAGGGCGATCAGGTGCGCCTCACCGTTACCGAGTTTCTGATCCTTCAGGCGCTCGCCCAACGCCCCGGTTACGTGAAAAGCCGCGACCAATTGATGGATGCGGCTTATGACGATCAGGTCTATGTCGACGACAGAACCATTGACAGCCATATCAAGCGCCTCCGCAAGAAATTCCGCGACATCGACGGCGAGTTCGATGCGATCGAGACCCTTTATGGCGTCGGCTACCGCTACAACGAGAGCTGAAGGGCTCAAGGCGGTCGCGCGTTCGCGCATCGCGCGCATCATCTTCATCTGGAATTTCGCCGGCCTCGCCTTTCTGGTGCTCGGCGTGCTGCTGCTCACCGAAATGCGCGCTGGCCTGACCGACGCGCAGTTCCGCAATCTGCGCACGCAGGGCGAGCTGATCACCAATCTGCTGATCGAGACCGGCACCGTCGAGGGCGGCCCGGACGACCCCAATCCCTATGTGAATGTGTTGGCGGTGCGCGCCGTGCTGCACCGGATCCTGCCGCCGGTGGCCGAAGGGGAGCGCCCCGGCGTCGGCCATCCGCGCGTGCGGGTGTTTGCGCCTAATGGCGAAGTTATCGCCGACAGCAACGCTATTAATGACATTATCGAGGAAACGCCGCTGGCGGCGAGGCCGGAACGGCCCGATCTCGGGCGCACTATCGAGCGCGCGGCAAAGCGGGTGGAGTATCTGCGGCTGACGCCGTGGCGCCCGACCATTTCGCTGCAAGAGGAACAAAAACGCGCGCTGCGCGGGGAAATAGCCCATGGCGAACGTTTGAACGAAGCCGGCGAGCGGGTGGTCTCGGTGACGCTGCCGCTGCGCCGAGTGCAGGCCGCCCTCGCGACAGTGACGGTCGAGAGCGCGGACGTAGAGCGCATCCTGGTGGCCGAGCGGGCGGGAATGATCCCATTCGTGGTCGGCGCGAGCATCGCGGTTTTCCTTTCTTCGCTTCTGCTGGCGCTGTTCATCGCCCGGCCGATGCGGAAGCTCGCGGCGGCTGCCGACAGCCTGCGCCTGAGCGGAGCCACGCGGCTCTCGTTGCCTGAAGTGTCGAAACGCAAGGACGAGATTGGCGCGCTGGGCCAATCGCTCGAGGCCATGACCGGCGCGCTGGCGGACCGCATCGACGCCAACGAGCGCTTTGCCGCCGACGTTAGCCACGAGATAAAGAATCCGCTGGCGTCCATAAAATCAGCGGTCGAATCCGCACGCGCGGCGACCGCGCCAGAGCAACAGGGAAAGATGCTCGCGATTGTTGCACAGGACGTGCAGCGGCTCGACCGTCTGGTCACCGACATTGCCCGCGCCAGCCGTATCGAGGCGGAGACAGCGCGCGGCGACCACGAGCCCATCGATCTCGGTCAGATGCTGTACGAGCTTGTGCGCGCCTATTGCGGTCCTGACGGTCACGAGGGCCGGGTGGAGGTGGTCTTCGTAGGCCAAAAACCCCAAGCGGCCGTGGTGCTCGGCCAGGCCGGACCGCTGGGGCAGGTGTTCCGCAATCTCATCGACAACGCCCGTTCCTTTAGTCCTGGCGGCGGCAAGGTCCGGGTCTCCGCTGAGATCATTAAGAGCAAAGAGGGGCCATTTCTTCGCGCTGTGGTTGAGGACGATGGCCCTGGCATCCCCCCGGAAAACCTCGAAACCGTGTTCGAACGCTTCTATACGCAGCGCCCGAAGGGGGCCGCTTTTGGCGGCAATTCTGGCCTAGGGCTTTCAATTGCAAGGCAAATCATCATCGCACATCACGGCCGCATCTATGCCCAGACGGTCGCCGGCCCCCTGAGCGCAAACCCGCGCGGCGCCCGGCTGGTGGTGGAGCTACCCCTGGCTGGGGCCTGACCCGAGGCGCCTGCGCCAAATGTGACATCTGGGCTTTTCTCGCATTTGCGAAGAGCTATTGTGCGCCCCCTTTGCCGGGGCCAGAGTGTTCGCCCCGCGGGGAGTTCTGAATGATCGGCATAGTCGTGGTGTCCCACGGTCGTCTGGCGGACGAGTTCGTCGCCGCGGCCGAGCACGTGCTTGGACCCCAACAGCAAATGCGCGCCGTCGCCATCGGCCCCCACGACGACATGGAGGGCAGGCGCGCCGACATCCTCGAGGCCGTTCGCGAGGTCGATAGCGGCGACGGCGTCTGCATCGTCACCGATATGTTCGGCGGCACGCCCTCCAATCTGGCGATTTCCATCATTAACCAGGTCAAGATCGAAGTGATCGCCGGTGTGAATCTGCCGATGCTGATCAAGCTGGCCGAGGTGCGCACGCGCATGAAATTGCCGGAAGCGGCGATCGCCGCGCAGGAAGCCGGGCGGCGCTACATCCGCGTTGCTTCAGTGGAACTAGGCGGGGGCGCGGCAAAGGGCGCATGAACGATGCCGCAGCACCGGACCCTCACCATCGTCAATGCACGCGGCCTGCACGCGCGCGCTTCGCGCAAACTGGCGGAACTGGCGCTCAGCTATGACGACGCCACCCGCATTGTGGTCCGGCGCGAGGAGGAAGAGGCAGACGCCCGCTCGCTGATGGATTTGATGATGCTCGGCGCAGGCGTTGGCATGGACATCGAAGTCGAAGCGCGCGGCCCCCACGCCGCGGAGGCGCTGGACAAGATCGAGGCGCTGATCGCCGCCAAGTTCGACGAAGAGCAATAGCGCGCGCACTTTGTGCGTCCTTGGCGCCCTGGTGTTTAAACCCGAAGCCACAACGATTCCACAAAGGACACAAGAGCCGGCGAGGACGCCGGCGGTCCATATTCGCCGAACTGTTGTACAGCGCGCCCGCCTTTACGCCGCGCTAGCGAATATCTCGCGGACGCAACACGGCAATCGCACGCCTAATGCGCGCAAAGCCTCTGTTTTCCAGCTTTTATGCGCTTCACTGCCCGATGACATAAAGCAGCCCAGCGGAGGAGGGCCCCATGAACTTCAATCAAGTCAGCACTTGGCTGAACCAAGCCGGCGCCGAGATCGTGCGTGTTTTCCCGCAGGTTCTTGTGGCCGCGATCATATTGCTCGTGGCGCATTTCGCGGCGAAGGCGGTGAAATGGTCGATCTCGAAGGGCATCGACCGCCTGCCGTTCCTGTCTCGGCGCGACAGCGCCGCCCCCGGCGGCGAGCGCCCGATGATCGACGTCGGCGAACGGGTCGGCGAGGTCGGCTATTGGGTGGTTTGGCTGATCGGTCTGATCGCCGCGCTGACGCAGCTGGGTCTTGCCTACAATGGCCTGCGCGAAATCACCGCGCCGCTGAACGCGATGGTCATCGACTTCATCGACTACGTTCCTCAGGTGGTCGGCGCGGTGCTGATCTTTATCATCGGCTATGCGCTCGCCACCATCGCCCGCCGCATGGTGGAGGCCGCCGCCGAGGCCGCCGAGATCGACCGCCGCCTGGTCGATGCCGGCCTCACCCACATGCCGCGGGGCCCGGGTCTCGCCCGCATGATCGGGGCGGTCGTGTTCGCGCTGATCATCATCCCGGTCGCGATCCAGGCGCTGCGGACGCTCAACATCAGCGCCATCTCGACGCCGGCCGAAAACACCTTGGCCGGCATTTTCGCGGCCATTCCCAATGTGCTTGGCGCCGCGCTGATCATCGTCATCGCCTACGTCATCGGCCGCTGGATCGCGACCTTGGTGGAGGAAGGTCTGCGCTCGATCGGCTTTGACGACATCGTCCGCTCGATCTCGCAAGCCGAGCCGGTGCGCGCGGCGATGGAGAAAATGGATCCCACGCCGGGCGTCGATACGCTTGATCTGAAATCGTTCCCGCCCTCGCGCATGATCGGGCTTACAGTGCTGATCGGCATTGTGCTGGTGGCGAGCGTGGAGGCTGCCAACGCGCTGCACTTCACGGCTCTGGCGGCGATGCTCTCGCAGGTGGTGGGCATGGCCACGCAAGTGCTGTTCGGCGGCGTGATCATCGCGCTGGGCGTGCTGCTCGCGAATATCCTCGCGGCGGCGACGGCAAAGGGCGGCGGCGCATCCGAGATTCTCTCGGTATTCGTCCGCTGGGGCGTGATCGTGTTGGCGACCGCCGTCGGCCTGCGCTCCATGGGCATCGCCAACGAAATCATCACGCTGGCGTTCGGCCTCCTGCTCGGCGCGGTGGCGGTAGCGGTGGCGATCGCGTTCGGGGTCGGCGGCCGCGACGCCGCCAAGAAAATGCTGGCGCGCTGGATGGCGGAATAGCCGTCAGGCGGGATGTGCCAAGCGCTTGAGCCGCCGGGGAAACCTGGCGGCTCTTGTCTTCGGCTCACGACATATACTGACAACGCGCGGGCTGTGTGCCAGGCCTCGCCCTGTTCAACTCAAAACTCTACGGTAGTGCCAGCATAGTTGCGCATGTCCGTCATGGCTCCCGCCGAATTTCCTATTGGGACGCGCACTGGTTCCGGCTGCCCTTGTCGCCAGTCCCTCGTCCAGGTGACCTCGCTTGGGCAGGCCCTAAATCGAACTTGGCGGTCGCGCTGGGCACCAAAGACCACAAAATAATTGTCGCACCCACTTTCGGTCAGCTCTAGTCGTACATCGACTGCACCATCGTTGGGGAGCCACAAGGTGCGCGAAAAGGCGTCAACGGCCTCGTCTGCATTTCTATCAAGAAATGCAACGAGCATAATGCCTCCTCCTCCCCTAACCAATCGTACAACAGCCGAATTTTGGCCCACTACCAGCATGGAATTGTCCATGGAGAAAGCGTCATCGCGTGTCAAAATTCGCGCCAAAATCTGTGGTTCACCTGGAGTCACGCCTGGTGCAGCAATTTCTTGGAAGTAGCGATTGCGCACGAGGCGCAATGTCAGGTCCTGTGGTCTTAGCCCTACTCGGCGCTCGGGCGGAAACCCAAGTCCGATGTTGGAGAAAGGCTCGCGGCGGGAGGCGACGCAGGGGGTAGTCAGTATCTCTGGACGTCGGATAACTTGTCCGTCCCCGCCCATGATCGCCGCCCACAGCACAGCTCGCTGGTCGGACACAGAGAGCCCGATCGTATTGTCGCTCAATGTCCGGTACAGCGTGTCGCAGGCTACTCCGAAATCGTTGGGCGTGACGTCGCGGCGTGCGAGATTGGTCAGCGCCGCCGAAACTCCGCTCTGTCGGTTGAGGTAGTCTTTGACCGTTATGCTCGGTGCAAGCGACCGGCGCATGATTTCGGTGGCGTTGGCTTCCGGATCGTCGAAGTCGAAGCGCAGTCGTTGCGTCTGGCCAGAGGTTGGCGTCGAGTGCGGCGTGAATAGGCTAGCGCGCCGGTCCAGATGGACTTCCAAAAGACCCGATCGGTCTCCCCGCGGGCGCGGGTCGATACCGAACTGATACCGCACGCCAGAAATCTCGTTCTCCTGGAACCCAATCATTACGTTTACTGTCTCAACAGTGCGCTGATTGTTGTTGATGGCCCACAGCCGCTGTTCGACGTTGCGCAGGCGCCCGACGAGGGGATCATTGTTCATCGCGGCTAAGAGAAAGCCATGCCCGCCGAACCCGCCGGCAATGTTGGCAAGCTCCTGCGTGCGCGCGGTGATCTGCCCCGTCGTTTCGGATGTGGCGCGGATGATCAGCTGCGCCTCGACGCGCGTGCCGTCCGTGACCTGGAAGATCGGCGTCAGATTGTTTTGCACGACCTGCTGGGTCGCCTCGACATTGACGCCGCCCTGTTCGGTGATGGTGAAGGATGCGAGGGAGATCGTGCGCAGATCGGTCGTCGCGCCGTTCTGGTTGAGCGTCAGCTTCAACAGCACTTCGCCCGATTGCTGGCGATCGCTGAAGTAGCGGCGCAGGCTCGTCCAGAAGTCGCGCCGCTGGGCGCGCGAGCCGCGCACAGCGATGTCATCGGGTGCGCGGAAGCGGACGAACACCTCTCCATATTGGGCGAGATTGGCCGGCAGCGTCGTGCAGCCGCGATACTCCGCACGCGAGCCGAAAATCTGCGGCGCGGCAGCGCCCTGCTGCGTGCAACTCGCCGGTATCTGGTTGTTGGGTTGCGCCATGACCGGTGCCGCAGCAAAGCTCATGACGAGCGTCGCGATGACCGCTCTCCACATAACCCCCTCCATGCACAAAGTGCTAGAGACTATCATAGCGGTAACGTTTCGTTGCAAGCCGAAAATGAGATTTGCCACCGCGCATCGCCGTTGCTAAACCCTGCTCCGCCCGCCAAGGAGCGTTGCGACGGCCCCCGTGAGGAGCGGCCGCCAGGCTTGCCGGGTTTCCCGCTTGGAAAACGACGCTCGCGAGTTCTCGAACAGGAGGGCGCGCGATGAGCGCACACGATTACGTTGTAAAGGACATGAGCCTGGCGGACTGGGGCCGCAAGGAAATCGCCATCGCCGAGACCGAAATGCCCGGTCTGATGGCGATCCGCGCCGAGTACGGGCCGAGCAAGCCCTTGAAAGGCGCGCGCATTGCGGGCTCCTTGCACATGACTATCCAGACCGCGGTGCTGATCGAGACGCTGCAAGCGCTTGGCGCTGAAGTGCGCTGGGCCTCGTGCAACATTTTCTCGACACAGGATCACGCCGCCGCGGCGATTGCTGCCGCCGGCACGCCGGTGTTCGCCACCAAGGGTGAGACGCTGGAGGAATATTGGGACTACGCCCACCGCATCTTCACTTGGCCGAACGGCCAGTACGCCAACATGATCCTCGACGATGGCGGCGATGCGACATTGCTGTGCGTGCTCGGGCCAAAGGCGGAAGACGATCCGGACTTCATCGCCCATCATTCCAACGAGGAAGAAGAAGCGCTGCACAACACCATCCGCAAGTATCTCAAGGAGAAGCCCGGCTTCTACCGTGCGATCCGCGAGAGCGTGAAAGGCGTGTCGGAAGAAACCACCACCGGCGTGCATCGCCTCTATCAGATGGCGCAGAAGGGCGAACTGCCGTTCCCGGCCATCAACGTCAACGATAGCGTCACCAAGTCGAAGTTCGACAACCTATATGGTTGCCGCGAAAGCCTCGTGGACGCGATCCGGCGCGGCACCGACGTGATGCTCGCCGGCAAGGTCGCGGTCGTCGCCGGCTACGGCGATGTCGGCAAGGGCTCGGCGGCGTCGCTGCGCCAGGGCGGCGCGCGCGTGATGGTCACCGAAGTCGATCCGATCTGCGCGCTGCAGGCGGCGATGGAGGGCTATCAGGTCGTCACCATGGAAGACGCCGCTTCGCACGCCGATATCTTCGTCACCGCCACCGGCAACAAGGATGTCATCACCGTCGATCACATGCGGGCGATGAAGAACAACGCCATCGTCTGCAATATCGGCCATTTCGACGCCGAGATTCAGATTTCCGGCCTGAAGAATTTCAAATGGGACGAGATCAAGCCGCAAGTGCACCACGTCGAGTTTCCCGACGGCAAGAAGATCATCGTGCTCAGCGAAGGCCGCCTGGTTAATCTCGGCAACGCCACCGGGCACCCGAGCTTCGTGATGAGTGCGAGTTTCACGAACCAGACGCTGGCGCAGATCGAGCTGTGGACCAACGGCGCCAAGTACGACAAGCAAGTCTACACTTTGCCCAAACATTTGGACGAAAAAGTCGCCATGCTGCACCTCGAAAAGCTTGGTGCGCGGTTAACGAAAATGAGCAAGGCGCAGGCCGATTATATCGGCGTCGCCCCCGCCGGCCCCTTCAAGCCGGATCATTATCGTTACTGAGGCCGCCTGGCGCGCCTGAACCCTCTCCCCCCGAGAGGGGGGAGAGGGTAGGGTGAGGGGGCAGCGCCGGCCGATGTTGTACAAGCGTCCTGTCGCTCGGCCTGAGCTTTACGGCGTAGCGGCGGCGCTCCACCCTCACCCCAACCCTCTCCCTCCCAAAGGAGGGNNGCCGCTATGGTGCGCGCCGGAGTCTCCCGATGCGCTCTCTCGCCCTGACACTCATGTTCCTGTTCGCGGCGGCAACGCCCGCCGCCGCGCAAGCAATTACCGTGGAAATCGCCTGGATCATGACGCCGCCTCCGGGCGCGTCAGAGGCGAGCGCATTCGTGACGGTACGCGCCAGCGCCGATGACCGGCTGCTCGGCGTTTCCTGCGAATGCGCGGTGCGCGCGGACTTGCACGAGATGAGCATGAACGGGTCGGCCATGAGCATGCGTCCGTTGCGGTACGGGGCGCCGGTCTTCGCGAACGCACCGCTGACCATGGGCCCGCACGGCATTCACATCATGCTGACCGGAATCACCGCCCCGCTCCGGCAAGGTCAGTTCGTTCCGCTGCGCCTCACTTTTCGCGATGCTGGAATTGTGACAGCGAACGCCGAGGTGCGCCGCCGCTAGCAACGAGATGCGACTCAGCGTCAATAGGCGGCGCTGGAGCATGTCATGACATCAAAGATTGAACGTCGAGCCTTGTTGGCCGGTGGCGTAGGCGCGCTTGCGCTGGCCGCGCCCGAAGCCGCCGCGCAGATTTGGCCGTTCGGGAGGCGCGAAGCGCCGATCCCGGTCCAACACCAGGGCCATGGCGCGCATACCGG
>DPWD01000158.1:3273-3434 GCA_003526465.1 Hyphomonadaceae bacterium | reverse complement strand
AGCTCCCCCGCACGCGGGGGAGCTAAGGAACGCTGCCTTCGTCATTCCAAAATCACCAACGGCTCGCCAAACTCCACCGGCTGCGCATCCGTGACCAGGATCGCGATCACCTTGCCGGCCCGCGGCGCCGGGATTGGGTTGAAGGTTTTCATCGCCTCCAC
>DPWD01000158.1:3035-3244 GCA_003526465.1 Hyphomonadaceae bacterium | reverse complement strand
TAGGCGGTGCCGACCATGGGCGAGGGCACCATGCCAGGATGCTTTGCTGGATCGTCAGATTGCGCGGGCGCTGACGGCGCTGGCGCATGGGCGATCGCGAGTGGAGCGGCGGGAGCGGCAACGATATGCGCGTGCGCCTGCGGCGCGTGGGCCGCTGTCAGCGTCCGCGCCAGACGCAGGCGCAATTCGCCGTGCTCGACCTCGATTTC
>DPWD01000158.1:0-2926 GCA_003526465.1 Hyphomonadaceae bacterium | reverse complement strand
CGCGCCAAAGCCGGCGATCACGCCCTTGGCCGCACGGCCCACCAGCGAAGCATGCCGAAACTCCTCGCGCGCGGCGGGGTTGGAGAGGTGGGTTTCGATCACCGGCACGCCGATCGCCTTGATGGCGTCATGTAGCGCCACGGAGGTGTGGGTGTAGCCGCCAGCATTCAGCACCACCGCGCATGCCTGCTCGCGCGCTTCCTGCAGCCAGTTGACCAATTCGCCTTCGATATTGCTCTGCCGGAACACGATGGTTCTGCCCAGTTGCGCGGCGCGGGCCGCGCATGCCTGCTCGATATCGGCCAAGGATGCGCGACCGTAGATTTCCAGCTCGCGGGTTCCGAGCAGGTTCAGATTGGGGCCGTTCAAGACGTAGATCGGCTTGGGCTGGGTCATGGGCTCATAAAGTCGCGTGGGCCACGCGGTTGCCCGCGGGCCCAAGGGGGGCTAATTCGGCGCGATAGGAAGCACAATGCGCCTTACCGTCAATGGAGAAGTGCGGGACGCGCCCGATTCCGCGACCCTCGCCGACCTGCTCGCCTCGCTGGGGATAGAAGGACGGCGGGTGGCGGTAGAACGCAACCTCGAAATCGCGCCGAAGAGCCTGTGGGGGGAGATCGTGCTCGCGGAGGGCGATCGGCTGGAGATCGTGCAATTTGTGGGGGGCGGGTGATGCGAAAAAGCATGATTCAAGGGCCGGTCACGGAACCTCCGCCGCAGCTGGCGGCAATACTTGAGCATATGATGTTGCGCCCGCTGAAGGTGCCGGATGGAAGCTCGATCCCTGATCTGTGCCTGGACAAGAAGGCGGTGAAGTCGCTGTTTCAGCGGCAAGCTTTGCTCGCGTGCTCATCGTTCTTGCTGTGTGCTTCAAATGAGCGCCTGAAAATCGAATTCAGGCCGCACATCAGTGATGAAGCTTGGCGCACCGCCATGGGTCCCGACGACGAGCTTGAGCGTATTCACTATCTGGCGGGACGAGTAGGCGCTGATATGATGCGCGCCGCGGGAGTTAGCCCTTGACCACTGACTCCCCCCTCACCATCGCCGGCCGCGTTTATTCCTCCCGCCTCATCATCGGCACGGGCAAATACAAATCCTATGCCGAGAACGCGGCCGCGCTTGAGGCCAGCGGCGCGGAGATTGTCACCGTGGCGGTGCGGCGGGTGAATCTTTCCGATCCCAGCAAGGAGCGCCTCACCGATCACATCGATCCGAAGAAGGTCACGTTCCTCCCCAACACCGCCGGCTGCTTTACCGCCGATGAAGCGTTGCGCACGTTGCGGCTTGCGCGCGAGGCGGGCCTTCGCCTCGCCGAAGCGTACATGGAGCGTGGGGTTGACGAGGCTACGGCGGCGCAGGCGGGAGATTGGAAGCTGGTGAAGCTCGAAGTGCTGGCCGACCAGAAGACGCTCTATCCCGACATGGAAGAGACGCTGCGCGCCGCGAAAGTGCTGGTCGCCGAGGGCTTCGAAGTGATGGTCTATTGCAGCGACGATCCAGTGTATGCGCGCAAGCTGGAGGAGGCCGGGTGCGTGGCCATCATGCCGCTGGGCTCGCTGATCGGCTCCGGCCTCGGCGTGCAGAATCCGGTGAACATCCGGCTTATCGTGGAGCAATCGCGCGTGCCGGTGATCGTCGACGCCGGCGTCGGCACGGCGAGCGACGCAACCGTGGCGATGGAACTCGGCGTCGACGGCGTGCTGATGAACACGGCGATCGCGGAAGCCAAGGACCCCATCCGCATGGCGCGCGCGATGAAGCACGCAGTGATCGCGGGGCGCGAAGCGTATCTGGCTGGGCGGATGGGAAAGAAGAGATATGCTGATCCGAGTAGTCCGTTGGGTGGGCTGATCTAGTCGCCGAGACAACCGGCCTTGTAATCGCCACCCCAAAGGCCCACCTTCGATTCGTCGGGTTCCCCGACGTTTCCCAAGAGAATTGAGCATGAGCACTCTGCCCAAGATGGCGCCCGAAGCGCCTGCGCCCGCGCCTGTGAGCACGCCAGCTACTGAAACCAAGCCAGAAGTGGCAGCGCCGGCTCAGCCTGCGATCGCGGTCGTGCCGAAGAAAATGTGATCTCTCCGCCGGGCGACGATCTCGTCCGGCGGACTTTTTTCGCTGCCTCAAGCGCGGCGCAGGAGCCGGATTCGTGTCCTTCATTGTCAATTCATCGCCGGGCGCCGGCTTCCGATTTGAGCCGAGCGTGACTTTTGCCGATGCGAAAGAGGCGCTGGGCCATGCGCTGGGCCTCGCCACGCGCGGCATGCGCCTGATCAAGATCAAGAACACCGAGACCGGCGAAATCCTGGACGAAAAAGGCTTGCGCCAAAGCTTGTCGCATGTCGAGGGCGCATCGTGACCATGATCGAAGACGAACGCGACGCCCTCACGCCAGCCGATTACATCGCCGCCGGTGTTGAGGCGCCCAATTGGGCCGGCGAGCCAACACCTTCGTTGGAAACATGGCGGCTCTGGAGAGCGGCGCAGGATCAAGCGCTGGCGCACAAGCGCGCGCGTTCTTTGTCGGCGGGAGTTAAGACCCCAGCGTAGCGACTACGCGGTGAGCCAATCCTCGATTGCCGAGAGCGCCCGCTCCGCCAGCGCCAGCTTCTTCGCGCGCCCGCGTTCAAGGCGGCGATGAACGCCACGTACTGGGGCTCATCGACGCCAGAACCGGCGTCTGCGAACGCATCGCCAATGCTGGGCCCGAAGCGTGTTGGCGGCCAAGCTCGCCAAGACCGGCTCGCGGCATGCGGTGTTGCAATCACACCGCCGCCTGAGCGGTAGCAAGCACCGTTTGCCGGCGAGGGCGCTGGCGGTGCATATTGGCGCGCATGAGCCGCCCCCACGTCACGCTTAAGCTCGCCACCAGCCTAGACGGGCGCATCGCGACCGCGTCGGGCGAGAGCCGCTGGATCACGGG
>DPWD01000305.1:1511-18659 GCA_003526465.1 Hyphomonadaceae bacterium | reverse complement strand
GCCATCGTCATGATCGAGAACGCCCATAAGAAGCTCGAACGTTGGCGTGAAGAGCATAATGACGAGATGCCCCAAGGCGCCGATCATTGGCGCGTCATTACGGATGCCTCCATCGAAGTGGGGCCCGCGCTCTTCTTCAGCCTCTTGATCATCACGCTATCATTCGTGCCAGTGTTCACGTTGCAGGCGCAGGAAGGGCGGCTGTTCGCGCCGCTCGCTTTCACCAAGACCTATGCGATGGCGGCGTCGGCCGCGCTCGCCGTGACCTTGATCCCGGTGCTGATGGGCTTTTGGATCAGAGGCAAGATCCCGCACGAAGACGCCAATCCGCTCAACCGGTTCCTGGCGTCGCTCTATCAGCCAGCGATCGACTTCACGCTGGCCCAGCCAAAGCTCATCCTCCTCATCGCTGCGCTTGCCTTCGCCACAACAGCCATTCCGCTCTCGCGCCTCGGCGGCGAATTCATGCCGATGATGGACGAAGGCGATCTTCTCTACATGCCAACGGCGTTGCCGGGACTGTCAGCGGCGGAAGCGTCCGATCTTCTCCAAGTGACGGATCGGCTGATCCGCACCGTCCCGGAAGTGGAGAGCGTATTCGGCAAGGCCGGACGCGCCGAGACCGCGACCGATCCCGCGCCGCTCGAAATGTTCGAGACGACCATCCGCTTGCGGCCACGCTCCGAATGGCGTCCCGGCATGACGCCCGAACGCATCATCGATGAACTCGACCGTGTTGTACGCGTCCCGGGTCTCACCAATGTCTGGGTCCCCCCGATCCGCAATCGCATCGACATGCTGGCCACGGGCGTGAAAAGTCCGATCGGCATTAAGGTGAGCGGACCGGACCTCGCCTCCATCGATGCTGCGGCGCGCGCGATCGAGGGCGCGGCGCGCACTGTGCCGGGGGTGTCGTCGGCGATCTCCGAGCGCATTTCGGGCGGACGTTATGTCGACATTCAGATCGACCGCTTCGCCGCGTCCCGTTACGGGCTCAACATCGCCGACGTGCAGGAGGTCATTTCCGGCGCGATCGGTGGCGAGAACATCGGCGAGGTGGTGGATGGACGCGCCCGTTATCCGATCAATCTGCGCTATCCGCGCGAGGTGCGTGACTCGCTTGAGCGCCTGATTGCGCTGCCGATCGCGTCGGAGGAGAGCTTGCGCCTCACATTGGGAGAGGTGGCGCGCATCACCATCGCCGATGGCCCCGCTATGATCCGTAGCGAGAACGGCCGCTTGTCAGCTTATGTCTATGTCGACGTGCGCGGGCGCGATCTCGCCTCTGTTGTGCGCGATCTGCGCCGCGCATTGGCACAGCGGGTGCAATTGCCGGCGGGCGTCAGCGTCGCTTATTCGGGGCAATTCGAATATCTTGAGCGTGCAGCGCAGCGGCTGATGATCGTCGGTCCGGCGACGCTCGCGATTATTTTCGCGCTTCTGTACTTCACTTTCCGCCGCTTCGACGAAGCGGCGATCGTTATGGCGAGCCTGCCGTTTGCGCTCACCGGCGGGGTTTGGCTCGTCTATGCTTTGGGCTACGATTTCTCGGTCGCCGTTGCAGTCGGCTTCATCGCCCTTGCAGGCCTCGCCGCCGAATTCGGCGTCGTCATGCTCATCTATCTGAAGAATGCGCTCAAGGAGCGCGAAGAGCGGGGCGTCGCCCTCACGTCGCAGGTCGTGGCCGAAGCCGTGCGCGAAGGCGCACTACTGCGGCTTCGGCCCAAGGCGATGACCGTGGCTGTCATCTTGGCGGGCCTGTTTCCTATTCTCTGGACCGGCGGCGCCGGCGCCGAAGTGATGCGCCGTATCGCCGCCCCGCTCGTGGGCGGCATGCTGTCGGCGCCGCTCTTGTCCTTGTTCGTGATCCCCGCAGCGTATTTCCTGATCCGTCGCCGCGCGGCTGAGCGCCAAGCGCTCGCTTCTGCCCAAACACCGATCGGAGCGAAAACAGGAGAAGAAGTATGAAGGGGAAACTGATCGCGCTCGCCATTTCCGGTGCGCTGGCCGTCGCGATCGCGGCGTGCTCGCAGGAGACGACGACGCTTGCGGCCAAGGAAGACATGGGCTCGATGGCAGAACCGGCGGCGCCGGCGGCGGCCGCCGGTTCGATCCGCGCCGCGGCGACGGTGACCGCAGTCGATGCGACTGCTGGGACGATTTCGCTCGATCACGGGGCAATCCCAGCGATCAGTTGGCCTGCCATGTCGATGCAATTCCGCGTCGAGGATCCCGCCATCCTGCTGGGCATCGCCGTCGGCGATCGTGTGGCTGTAGAGCTGAAGAGCGCCGAAGAGCCTGAAATCGTCACGATGGTGCAGAAGCAGTGAGGCTTGAGCGCCGCCGCGCGTTTCGGCGGGCGGCGGCGTCAGCGAAAAGGACTTCAAGGCGTGGGTGGCGGCGGCGATCGCGCACGCAAAGACATTGCCGCTAAAGTAGCAGAGGAACGCGCGGGATCAAACGGGCCAATGTTGCTGCGTAGGTTCGCTCACGCACGTTGCAGATTCAGCAGCGCCTCCGCAAAAGCCAGCAGCCCGTCGCTCCGTTCGGTGCGAACGACGCACCGTCCGTCGTCTGGTTGGAGAGCGACGTCGGCGGCCTTTGCCGCTGCCAATAAGGCGTCAACGTGTGAGGGTAGAGCGAAGAAGCGCACGGAAGGGCACGCGATAATTCCGGCGCCGGATTGCAATCCGCCCCCGTCACTCCAAAACGGAACAGCGCCCAAAGCCGATAACGCGAGCACGGCTGACGCGGTGCCGGGTTCAAGGCCATAAAGTGGGCCGTCGATAATGTCCGCGACGTGGACGGCCGCGTCGCGCAATTCCCGCGCGATCGCGTCCCACTCGGCTGGCGCGTCTGGACTGATGGCGAGGCGCTCGGCAACTCGTCGCTCCAAGGCGAGAATGCGCTCAACTTCTGGCCAATCGATGCCGCGCAGGTCGACATAGTCGTGGTTGGCTTCAAGCGAATCCGAGGCCGCCTCTTCTTCGGAAGGCCAATCAAGCTTGACCGGGTCGAGTTCGCGCTTCACGGCGCTGGTTTCTCCGCCAGTGGACAACTTGCCGTTAAGAGAACATAAATAGAACTATGCGAAGTGTGAACGCGCCGAATGCTGCCATGTTGGGTTAGGCGCGCGTGCTACCCACAGCATCTTGTGTGTTGAGGGAAGCGTTTTGGATCGAATCGTTAACAGATAGTCCACCGAGGGCTTCATAACGACGGGGAGGGTTCGATGTTCTCATTCTTCGAATTCTTCGCCGGCGGCGGCATGGTGCGGGCGGGCCTTGGAGGAGATTGGCGCTGCCTTTTTGCCAATGATTTCGATCCCAAGAAAGCGCAGAGCTACATAGCCAATTGGGGCGACAAGGAACTGCATGTCGGCGACGTCGCTACGATCGCGCTGCATGACTTGCCCAAGCAAACCCCCAACCTCATCTGGGGCTCGTTTCCCTGTCAGGATCTCTCACTCGCTGGAGCTGGCAAGGGCCTTGAAGGTGCGCGTTCCGGATCGTTTTGGCCCTATTGGCGATTAGTCGAGCAGCTAGTCCGCGAAGGCCGAGCCCCGGGCGTTATCGTGCTCGAGAACGTGGCCGGCACGCTCACGTCGCACGAAGGCAAGGATTTCGAAGCCATCATCCGCGCTTTTGCCGACATCGATTTCGATGTTGGCGCCATGCTTGTTGACGCGCAACATTTCGTGCCGCAATCGCGGCCCAGGCTCTTCTTTGTGGGCGTTCCTCGCGCGCAAGCGCCGCGTCAACTCTCGCTACTGAATGAAGAGGTCGATCGCTGGCATCCGGCAAACGTAAAGCGCGCGTATCTCGCTTTGCCGGCAGCGCTGCAGAAGCGCTGGATCTGGTGGAGCATGCCCGCGCCACCCACGCGCAACGCTTGCTTCGTGGACGTGATTGAAGAGGAGCCTACGGGTGTCAAATGGCACACCAAAGCGGAAACCAAGCGTCTCCTCTCCATGATGTCGCCGGTCAACGTGGAGAAGGTGGAGGCAGCCAAACAGACCGGACGGCGGATGGCGGGCGGCATGTACCGCCGCACCCGCACTGAGAATGGCAAGTCCGTGCAACGCGTCGAGGTGCGGTTTGACGATGTGTCGGGATGTCTGAGAACGCCTGCTGGTGGTTCAAGCCGGCAGTTCCTGCTGATTGTCGAGGGTGACACCGTTCGCTCGCGTCTCATTTCCGCGCGCGAAACGGCGCGGCTTATGGGATTGCCCGATAGCTATAAGCTGCCCGAAAACTACAACGACGCCTATCATCTGACCGGCGATGGCGTGGTCGTGAACGTCGTCAAGTATCTGGCGGAGAATATCATCGAACCGCAGATTGCGGTGGTGACGGCGAATTCAAAGAAAAAGGCGGCCAAGAAGAAGTCGGCCGCCGCGAAAGCAAAGGGCAAGAAGGCGTCCGCTAAGAAGTCCGCGAAGAAGGGGGCGTCAAAGCCCAGGAAGGCCAAGAAGGCAAACGCCGCGAAGAAGCCGAAGACAGGGACGCGCACCAACGCCCCCAAGAGCGTTCGCGGCCGCCGCAAAGCGGCTTGAGGCCCAAGCGATGGCCAAGTCATCCGACGCCGACAATACGCCGCCCTTTGACACGGCCGATCTCCGTGCGCAGCTCACAACTTACCTAAACACGACTTTTGTCGACCCCTCCGGCGTCTCCACGCCGATCGGCAACTACAAATGGGGCGTCTACGCTTTCTTCGACTATGATGGCGAGCCGATCTATGTCGGCCAAACTCGCGAGATGGTACGCACCCGCATCCGACGCCACCTCACAAATCAACGCACAGATGCGGTCGCGATGTCGGTGCTCGATCCTTTCGAGGTCTTGGACATTGAAGTGTGGCCCTTGCCTCAATTCCATGGCCTCGACAAGCCTACGCCAGAAGCTCTCGCTCATCTCGACGCGCTTGAGCGCATCATCACGCAAAAAGCGGTCGATGAGTCGAAGTTCAAGGCAATCCTAAACGAGAAGGATCCTCCGCCCGGGGATTTGGTGATCGAGCCGCCGGCGTCTCTACGCGGCCGCATCGTCTCAGACCGCGTGCACGAGTTACGCGTACACATGGACTCGAGGATCGCGCGACGCGCGCTCATCATCTCTCGTCTCACCCAGGTTATCGCCGAACGCGAAGTGCAGGGCGGTCTAAGGCGCGTTCTCCTCACGCAAGCCAAGCGGCTGCAATGGTTGTCTGAACGCCGCTTCGAGGCGCTTGGCGGCGCGGCCTCGGTTGAGGTGGAGACGGACAGCGAGGTCTGAAGGCGTGGTCGAAACTTACGATCGCCTTATCGACGCTGACAGAACGGTCTAACATGGGCGTGATGGACCCGAAAAGGCATGTTGGTGGGCAATCGGCCTTGAACTGCGGATGCGGCAGCTCAGTGGAGACGCGTTCCAGGATTTCTTCGGCCGGATCATGGAAGCACGATATGGCGACGGTCTATGATGATCGGCCCGCCGCTTTACGCTTGGAGCGCGTTCACGATTTTCAGCGTTCGGCGCACAAAGCCGGTCAGCTCCGTCGGATCGATTTGATCGGGGGTAAGGTCACCCAGATCCTCACCGTGGTGATACTGGCTCGTGTAGGCGTTGATCTGGCCGAGTTCGTCATAGAGTGGCTGGGCGGAATGGGCGTCGCCGCCTTCGCGAATTTTGCGGACCATGTCTCCCAACCAATCGTTCGGTGCGAAGCTCGTCGGGTAGGTGGTGCGGCAATAGGTTTCGAGCACGACGCGCATTTTGCGGATGAGGTCGATCAACGCGCCCGCGCCACCCGTGAGGTACGTCTGCAGGTCGTCAATGTCGGTCGCGGTGCGACCTTGGCAAGCCTTGTCGAGATCAATCGGCATGAGTTTCGAGCCCAGCGCCCGGTGGTCGGCGATAGTGAGCGCAACGCGCGTACTAGCCGGCGCCTTGTCCCAGATCTGCTTCAGGAAAGTGGCGTCGTGTGACAACACCATCACCTGCTCGCACGCGTCCGCGACCTTCATGATTTCGTGGACGGTCTGGCGCCGCCGGAAGGCGTCCTGGCTGTTGAATGGATCGTCAAACACGACGAGCTTTTTGCTAATCTCGGTGTCGCGTTCGAGGTAGGCCAGGAAAAAGGCGAGCGCCAACGTCGTGCGGTCGCCAGAACTCAGCGTGTTCTTGAAGCTCGGTTCGCTCGAGGGTGTGTTGGCGCCGCCGAGTTCGATGGCCGTATTGTTGATGACCAGCTGATAGCTCGATGAGGCATACCCGCCAGGGTAGGCGTGTTTGGTCTCCGCGATGGTGAAACCGGCATTGAATGCATCGAGAAAGTGGTTGATGCGACGCTCATAGGGCTTCACGACGCCTTGCGTATGCGCATCGAGCTTCGCGCGCGCCGCTTCCTTGCGCTTGTCGATGTCACTCTTGGCGCCGGTCAGCGTAATGACCTCGGCGCAAAGTGGCGCGACCGCGTCACTATGGCGTGCCTTCATTGCCTTCAGCCTTATCAGCACCGATTCCACGAGTTTCGAGTCCACCGCCTCGGTGGCCGTCTTCTTGGCGGCGATCATCTCATTGGCGGCGGCGATCGCCGTATTGACTGCCTCCATCTCGATTTCGGTTGCGCCGAACGCGCTCAGCGCGTCGGAATACTTGCCATCGAGCGCAGTCGCTTCGAGCGGCGCTGCCGCCTTGCGCTCAAGGAGTGCGATCGCGGCTGCGCCTAGTTCGCGGGCCGCAGCCACAGCATTTGTGGGCAGCGCGCGCGAATCCGTCGGGAACGTGCAGTGTTTCTGCCAAAACTCTAGGTGGCCCTTATTGCGCTCTGCAATGAGATTGAGTTGCCCAAGAACAGCGTCGCGGAATTCCTGCTGGACCTTGATCTTCATCGCCGCGATCTCGCCGGCGAGCTCCTTGTAGCGCGCGCCAAAGACGGCGCGAAACGCCGCGATCAGCGGAAGACCACGGATATCTTGGCCGCAGAAGGGGCAGTCGTCGCATAGCCCATCGACACGGTCGCCGATCCATTTGCTGCTGCCTTCCATCTTGTGTGCGCTCAAGTGCTCGGCCAGCAAGCGCTCTGCGTCCTCCGCCACGTCGTCGATGGTGTGTCCAAGTAGATCGGCGAGATCCTCGGGCACAGCAGGCAACGCGAATTTGGTGAGCGCCGCGCGGTCGCGAATGGCGCCGGTCTGGCGCGCAGTTTCGAGCTGGCGCTCTTGATCTGCGATCGGTTCGTCGATGTCTTCTAAGTTATCGAGCGCCAGGAAGTCGTCGATCGTCATGCCGGTGGGGACATGCGGCTGCAACGCGCGCGTGGCGGTCGTGATTTCTCCGGTTTTCGCACGGCTCGCCGCCGCCAGCTCGTCGTCTTCCTTGGCGAGCCTTGCGCCAACATCACCGATGATGACGCGGTAGAGATTGCGCTTGTGGGCGATGTCGACGACCTCGCCGGAATGCACATTGTCGGCCACGAACACGCCGTCGAAGATCGCGATGGCGGGTTCAGCGAGGCTCCAGGCCTGACCGTCGAACTTCGTAGCGCCGCCGTCGAGCAGCAACTCGACGCTCGCCGCGTCGGTCACGCCAAGGGTCTTGCGACCAGCGATGTGTGAGGCATCGCCCGATTGCAGCGAGCGTAGCACCGCGCAGATTGTTGTCTTGCCGAAACCGTTTGCGCCAACAATCAAAGTGAGCTTGGCGAGCTGGGGATTGCCCGTAGCGGCCGAATTCCGAAATCGGCCAACGTTCCTTATGGTGATTATTTTCTTGAGCACTTTTGCTCTCACGGAGCTGATTACGCTGAATAGAACAGGGCGGACCGCGCGATCCTAATGCGCACGGCGTCAAAAGCCACTGACATTGGCTTGGACATTGCTGGAGCCTAGCGCGCGCTTGTCAGGCGTGCGCCGATCGCGCCCGACCATGATGTGAGCGCGCCCGCGCCGTCGCCGCGATATTCCGCGCCCATTGCGTTGTCGGCGCGCCCGAGCGCGGTGTCGATGCGGCCGAGGGCTTCGAGCCGCAAGAGCGGCGTGCGGCAGGGATCAATCATCAGGCCGTCGAGGCGAAACCTGGGATCGGTCGAGCGCGCAGCGTTTTTGAATGTCCAACCAGGCGCGCAGGTCGGCGGCGAGGTCAATGCGCCGTACGCCGCGCGCATACAGCGAACAGGCGTGGAGCGCGCAGGTGATCTCGATGAAAAAGGAGCGGATCGCCACATTGCGCTCGTATTTCCAAATCTTGGCCAAGACGATGAGGCGGCGCACGTCGCCGCCGAAGGCGATGTCAATGTCATGGACGTAGGCATTGTGACTCTCCGGCGCGCTCGGCTCCCATCCTCCCGTCCCATCCGGGATCAGGAATTGCGGGAAGCCCAGAAGCGTGTAGCCCATGTGCGCCACCGGCGTGATCTCGATCGTCTCGGTGCCGTCATCGAAGGGCACGCGGACGCACGGGCGGTCGACGCGGATCGCCGTGCGTGGAAAGCGCTCGCGCAGAGCCGCGCCCAAGTCGTCCAGGCTCGCCTGGGAATCGGCCTTGAGCAGATGGGCGGGGATGATCGCGAAATAATCCTCGTCGCTGTGGCCGGCCACGCCGGTCAACGTGCGGTTCGAGCCTGTGGCGGCAAGCCGCGCGCCGACGAAAGCGCTGACGAGCTTTTCCTCCAAGGTACCACGATGGATGGCGCCGGCGATGGTTTGGGCGCGCCTCGACGCGGCCGTGTCGGCCAAACGCGCAAGCGCCTTATTGACGTCGCTGTCGGCCCAAATCGGCGTGGCGGGCGGGGAAGAAAGTGCGTTCATGAGCGGACAGGAAACGCCGAATCGGCGCCAGGCTGCAAGCCTCGGCGACAGCGGAAGTCAACACTCAGCATCGCGCGCGCTCGATATGTTTGATTGTTCTCGCACTCGCTCTAGTAGCCAGCTTCGTTGAGCCGTTCTTCGGCGCCCTTGTGCATCTGCTCTTCCATCTCGTCGCGCAGCAAATGGTAAACGAGCGGGAAGACAAGCGGGCTCAAAGCGCGGCGCTGATAGATGGCGTCTTGAAACTCGCGCGCCCGGTTCGTGCATTCGGTTTCGCGGCGCTCGCGGATGCTAGGCCAAAGCGTTTCCGCGGCGCCCTTGATCGCTTTCTGCGCGCGCGCGGCGTCGCGGTGGCGAAACGTTTCGCGCAATGCCCAGACCACGATCGGCGTCGCCGGCACGAAGATGCTGAGCACGACGGCGGCCAGCGTAAGGCCCATCGTCGCCCACGCCGCAAAGCCCGCGACGACTGCTAGAAAAGGTAGGGCGACGAGGATCGCGGCCCATCGCTCTCTCAATTTCGTGTCGTAGCGCATATTGGTGAGCTGACAGATGATGCGCGCCACATGGAGCGGCGCGCGGCCGACAACTGGAGGATACCAGTCGCGGATTGCGGCCAGCGCCTTTTCATTCTTGGGATAGGCGGCGGCGGCGCCCTGGATGTCTTCCCAATCGAGCTTGGCGCCGGCGACAAAGGCGTTCCACGCCAGCTGGAGAACCTCGCAATCGAATTGCTCGGCGACTTTCGCCGCCTGGCGCAACAGCCGCGCCTGGAGGCGATCGAGGAATAAGATGTCGATCAGCAGCAGGAGGAGGCTGGTCGCTGCGAGCTGGGCCCGCCAGGCAGGGACATTTAGCGCGACGATGGCGAGGATCGTCGGCGCGAGCACCGTTGTGGCCAGTTGAAGAATTTGAAGCGCCGTCGCGTTGGCATAGATGCGCTGGCGAGCTCGCATCAGCGTGAGCGATCGCTCGCTGTTCTGCTGGTCGGGGATGTCGTTCAACGTCCGGCCCTCGTGCTCGTCGCGCTATTGGATAGGCACATAGAATATCTCGCTCTCGGCGACGAGCGCCTGATCGCGTTTGCGCACGACGAAGGCCTCGGCGCAATGAATGCCGCGATATTCCAGCTTCTCCCAATGCGATGAGCCGTCATTGGCCTTTTCAAAACCGCCGCGCAAACACCCGGCCCGGTGAGCGGCCAGATCAGTGTTGGTGATACGCCAATGGATTTCGTAGTCGGGACCGAGCGGCATTCCCGTGGACGTTCTCAATTGAAACTGGATCCAGCGATATTTGGCCAACGGTTCGTCAGATCCCGTTAAGCTGGTGAGCCATACGCCGTTCTTCGCGTCGTGCAGTGTAGCTGAGACTGTCACACCAAAAACGGCCTTCTCGGCGCGGCGCCATTTCGGGCGCTGCTTGTGAGGCAGCGACTTGAACCACGGCGGAATGGCGTTCTTTCCCAGCCGGGCGAAGAAATCGACGAGATCGCCGTCGAAGGCTCGCGGCGTCAGCGATGTGGTGTCGAGATAATCGCGCGCTGCGGTTGAGATGTTGGCCGCTTTCTCCACGGTGACGCTGGATGCGAATTCGTCCCCAAAGACACGGCGCCACTTACCAATGCTCTCGTCGCGATCGATCTCGTTATAGGCGTCGTCGATCCATCCTCGATAGGTGTGGATCTTGTCGCGAAAATTGGTGAATTGGGCCTCGGTCCACACGCCACTTAGCACTTCGCTTGGGAGTACCGGATTGACGATGGGCGGGACGCCGTTCTGTTGCTGCAACCAATCGTCCAAGCGGGCGAAGATGGTCTTGAGTGCTGTCGGCGTATCAGCGAAGTCGGTCGTATTTGCGGAGTCGAGGGAATTGATGCGCGCACCGAGTAGCGTCGTGAGCAGAAACGACGGGCAAGTGAACGTCGTCTTGATGTCGCGGAGATATTTCACAAGCCGTGTCGTTTTGCGCAGGCCGTTTGAGCCCGCCCACGCGTCGCGCTCGTTGATCCACCTCGTGTAGCGACGCGGCTTTGAGAGCTCGAAAGCGTTTGCGTCAAAATTGCAGACTTCGGCCCGGATGAAGCCGCCGCGGTCGAGAATGCACGGCGCGACGTCGATTTTACGCTCGGCCGCGTACTCGATCGTGACGCAATGGGAGAAACGGCGCACCTTTTCTTTGTAGGTGGTGCTGTCGGCAAAAACGCGCCGGAGTTCGCTGATGTAGGTCTTCGCGTCCCAGCCATCGACCGGCGCTACCAGCGCCAACAGGTCGGCGTCGAACGGATTGCCTTCGACTGGCCTGATGATGGTGCGGTGCGCCCAAGAGCCCTGCGGTTCGAATCCTTTGATCTTTGGCCTCCAATCCGACTGACGGATAAAGGTCTTCAGCGCCTCGACGCTGTCGTCGAGTTGGGTGAGGCGGGTCTCGTTGAGATTGACCGTCTCGTTCAGGAAATCGGTGAAGTGCTGGACCAGTTTCATAGCGCGAATCACTTGCGGAACATATGGCGAACTTGTACCATAGGTTGATAGGCCAGACGATCTGCGCCGGGTTATTTACAAGGCTGCTGGCTTGGATCGGAACGCGATGGTAATAAATGTCGGTAGATACTCAGAACTACCGGCAAAACTTACCATGGCAATGCTTGCTTCCCATCGTCAGACCGCCCTCAAGCTCGCCAAACGACGGGGGACCGTGCGTTGGCGGGACTTCGCCGAGAAAGGCGTGACGCCGTCCACCATCGCGCGGCTGGTGGAGGAGGGCGCGCTCGCCAAACTAGGCCGTGGCCTCTACCAGGCGGTCGGCGTCGAGTTCAGCGAACATCAGAGCCTGCTCGAAGCTGCCGCCGCCGCACCCAATGGAATCATTGCGCTGCTCTCCGCGCTTCGGCTGCACGGCCTAACCACGCAAAATCCGCAAGCAGTCTGGATGCTGATCGACGGCAAGGCGCGTGCGCCTCTCTCGCCGCCAGTGAGGATCAAAGTGCTGCGGGCGAGCGGGGCGGCACTCACCGCGGGAGTAGAGACCCGCAAGATCGACGGGACGCCCCTCAAAGTAACGACGGCAGCCAAAACTGCCGCCGATTGCTTCAAGTACCGTCGCCATGTTGGCCTCGACGTCGCCATCGAGGCGCTCCGGGACGGCCTTCGTCGGAGGTCCTTTACGCCCGATGCGTTTCTGGCGGTGGCCCGCATCGATCGCATGGAGACGTTCGCGCGGCCCTATCTCGAGGCGCTGGTATGAGCGTCGATCCAAAGATAGTGCAATCCGTCAGACAAAGGCTGACCAATAAAGCACAAAGCGCGTTTCGTTTTGAAAGGTGCGACGCTCTTCAGCGTCCGGGTCGATGCGCCCTACCGTTCCACGGGCGATCTCGATCTGTTGGGTTTCGGCGAAAACGTACCCGACGCGCTGAAAGCAGTCTTCGTGGAGATTGCGGCAATCGACCCAGACCCGCCCGACGGGTTGGTGTTTGACACCGCCGCCATCACCGCCGACACGCTGCGCGCTGACGATCATGGTCGATATCGGCATTGGCGATGTGATCACGCCTGGGCCGACCGAATTGGACTTCCCAAGCCTTCTCGGCATGGCGACACCGCGTCTGAAGGCCTATCCGCCTGAAACCGTCATCGCCGAGAAACTCGAAGCGATGGCGGCCCTCGGCCTCGCCAGCAGTCGCGTCAAGGACCTCTACGATCTCTGGGTCGTGGAGGCCGTGAGCAAGACGTTCGAGCGCCGTGGAACGGAATTGACAGCCGGCAGGCCGCCGATGTTGACGCCAGCTTAAACCAGCGAGTCCTCGCGCCAAGCACTTTGGCGCGCATTTCTGACCGGCCCTGCGGGAATCGAGAATGCACCCAAGTATAGAGTATTGACGAAGGACGACTGAGCGAGGGCCCACAGCACTGCGTATCAGCGGACGGCATTTCGCCTGCTCAGGGAAATGCCGTCCGCAATGGCGGCAACGCCAGGCAACAGGGGGAAATGCGGCGCCGTCAGCGCAGGGCAGCTGCAGCCTGCTGCGTGCAACAATGGGCGACGCGTGAATTGCTCCGCGTTGCACAAACGTTGTCGGGACCGGCGCATTGCGGTGATGCGCGGGCTTACCCCTGCGAGATTAAACAGCTTCTGTTGTGTGGGCCTGACCGACATGATGCAGCCCCATAAACGCTGCCTGCCGGGCTAATCCACATGCACAGAGACAATCTCGTTCCTCTGAAACGCGTGCTTGAACATGTTGGCGTTGGTCGCGTGACGCTGTGGCGCGCGCTCAATAGCGGTCTGGAAATCCCCAAGCCGACGATTGTTCGGCGCCGAGTCTTCTGGAGGGCGCGCGAGATACAAGCCTTAGACCATGGACTCGACAGCTATAAGGGCCGCGTGGCGTTTGAAGAGCGCCGTCGTCGAGATCGTTTGTTGTTGGAGCTTCAGAGCTGCGCAGCTGCGCAAAAGCAGCCTCGCAAACTCCGGCGCAGAGGCCGGGCAAACGCGCCGCAAATGGAGCTCTTCGCCTTTGAATATCGGATGCAGGGGTGACCGTTGCCTCTATCCGTGTCGCCAGCTTTGCCGTCTATGGCGAGACGTCAGCGCGTTCCAGCATGTCGGCGCTGAGCGAGAGAAACTCAGAACTGTAGGGGTCCTTCAGAATCTGCTGGGCGAGTTCGGATTGCTCGACGGGCAGGGTGCGTTGGAAATTGGTGAGGGCCCGGCCTTGGCGCGCGTAGAGGCCGGAAGCGATTTGGTTTGAGAGAATGTTGCGACTCCGGCCAGGCCTCCGCGAAGGCCCTCATATATTTGAGATTCCGGGCGGACGACCCCGACATGCCGGGGAAGTCGCGCGCGAGGTCGCGCGCCAGGCGGTCTATGACCTTGGCGCCCCAGCCCCCATGAGTCTGCCGCGCCGAAATATCGCGTCCGATGCTCCAACAAAGCAGGACGAGCTCCCGATTGACGGAGAGCGCGGCCCGCATCCGCGCTTGGCCGATGCGGGCCTTCAGGTCGGCAAGCAGGCCCGAATAGTCGGGCGGCGTCGCGTCACCGGGCGGCGAACCACCCGGCCTTTCCGCGCCTCCCGCCTTCTTCTTTCCCGTCATGCCGCGCCCTCCGTTCCGGCCTTACGCCGCCAATTGCAGCGGGTGCCTTTCCAGAAGCGTGGTCACAAAGGCGTTCCAGGTTTCCATCGCGGCGCGCTTCTCTCGCATGTAATCCCAGCGGTCGTAGTTCTTCGAGCTCACGTCCTGCATGGCGTGGTTCTGGATGCGGTCGCGGATTTCCTTGCCGATGCCGGCCTGGCCCGCCAGCGTCTTCCAGGTGCGCCGCAGATCGCGATTGGTGACCATGGGAATGACGCCGGAATCGCGCTGGCGCCACATGCAAGAATAGAGCGTGCCGTGGCTGACCGGGCGCGAGGGATCGACGGCGGATGGGAAAAACCAGCCATGCTCGTTGGCCGGAAACGCTTCCAAGATGTCGACGGCGAGCGCGGGCAAGGGGATGGCGTGCGGCCGGCCGTTCTTGGTCCGGGACCAGTCGATGATGCGCTCGGGCGCGTCCCAATGGCTTTCGTGGAGCGTGGCGATCTCCTCGACGCGCTGGCCGGTGAGCATGAGCAGACGTATCGCGCGCGCATAGGGCGGATGGACGGTCGCGCTCGGATTTTCGAGCCAGCGATAGAGCTGGACGTATTGGACGTCGCGGAGCCAACGGTTGCCGACATTCTTGGGTTCGGTTGGAATGCCGGCGGCCGGGTTGCGGACCAGCTTGAAGCGCCGCGGCGAGGTGGTGCGATAATCGTGTTCCGACTTCTGCCCCCAGCTGAAGGCCGCGCGCACATAGGAGCGGACGTGGTCGGCCATCATCTTGGCGCCGCGATCATAGATCGGCCGGATCGCCTCGGTGATCTCGTCCTCCTCGATCTCACGGGCGAGCCGATGGCGCCCGAGCGTGCCGGCGATCATGTCGAGACCCTTCTTGGTCTCCTTCCAGGAGACTTTGCCCCGCGACCGCAGGTCCGAGACATAGCCGTCGAAGAGGTCGCCCACGGTGCCGGGGCGGATGTCATGGGCGAGCTTGATGCTCTTGCCCTTGGCGATCACGCGCGAGAAGTCGCGCTCGAACACCTCGCGGGCCTCCAGGAGCGACATGGTTGGGTAATTCCCGATCTTCACCTTGATGGGTCGGCCGTTGCGATATTGCTGGACCATCCATTGCTTCATCACACGGGTCGCGCAGGGGGTGATGACGAGAATAAGCCGGCCCACGCCGCGCCCTTCGCCGTCTCGCAACCACTCTTCCTTCTCGCTGATCTCGACGCGCCTGATGGCCTGCTTGATCATGCCTTCGGTCAGTGTTCCCACGTCCAATTCTCCTCGTCAGAGCCTGGAACGGAACGGGTACTAGGTATGGTTAGACCATACCTGGCCGTTCAGTTCTGTTCTGAAACGAGATTCCGTCGGAAGGTCAAAAAACCCAAGTTATTCAACAAGAAAAAGCGTGAACGAGCGTGAACGACCGTGACGGTTTTCTAGTTGCTCGGATGATTGTGCACGAGGATGACGGAGGAGGCTGAAAGCTCGATGGCGCGGCGCGCGATTTCACGCGGATAGACCGGGGCGTGATCGACGGTGCCTTCGTTCAACACTTCATCGGCGATGAGTTGGTTCTTGACGTCCAGAAACAGCACGCGGAATTGCTCACGCGGTTCGTTGGCCATGACGAGGCGGCAATAATTGACCAGCTGCGCCCAGGATGAAATCACCGTGCGCTGCCTGAGCCCCGCTTTTGAGGCGCGCTCAAGCAGCGCCTGGGCGAGTTTCAAATCCTGCGCCACCGCGGGGCCCGCGCCTTCGACTTCGGCGATGCGCTGGACCGGTGCGCCAAGCACGCCGGCGAGATCGCCGAACTTCGCCACCAAGGCCTTCGCGAGTGGCTTGGTGTCGCGGCGAGGGATGGTGCGGAACAGCAAAAGCTCAAGCAATTCGTAATCGGCGAGCGCACCGGGGCCGGCATCGTCGAAGCGCTGGCGAAGCCGGGCGCGGTGATCGTGGTAGTGCGGTTTGTCGGGGGCCTTGCTCGGCGCCGGCGCGCGCGCAATTTCGATCGGCGGCACGTCGAGGCGGAACTCGAAACTCTCGGAATCTTCCACGCGCGGAGGAGGCGGGCGCCGCGCCATGAATTTACCCCGCCAGAGTGTGAGGCGTATCGAGTCCCGCCGGCGAGCGCGTGAAAATTTCGACGCCGGTTTCGCTGACGCCAACGGAATGCTCGTATTGCGCGGAAAGCGATTTGTCCTTGGTGACCGCGGTCCAGCCGTCGTTCAGGATCTTGGACATCGGTCCGCCCAGATTGAGCATTGGCTCGACCGTGAACATCATGCCGGGCCGCAGCACCGGGCCTTCGCCGGGTTTGCCATAATGCAGGATGTTGGGCGCGTCATGGAAGATGCGGCCAACCCCATGGCCGCAGAATTCGCGCACCACGCTCAAGCGTTCGCTCTCGGCAAAGGATTGAATGGCGTGGCCAAGGTCACCCAAGGTTGCGCCCGGTTTCACCGCGGCTATGCCGCGCATCGTTGCTTCGTAGGTGATGTCCATGAGCCGGCGCGCTTTGCGCGGGGTCTCGCCCACCGCGTACATGCGGCTGGTGTCGCCATGCCAGCCATCGACGATGACGGTCACATCGATGTTCATGATGTCGCCGTCCTTCAGGACGCGCGCGCCGGGAATGCCGTGGCAGACCACGTGGTTGAGCGAAATGCACAAAGTGTGGCGATAGCCGCGATAACCCAGACACGCGGGCAGGGCCCCGTTATCGTACACGAATTGCCGGGCGAGATCGTCGAGCCGGGCGGTGGTGACGCCTTCGCGCACTTCCCTGGCCAACATGTCGAGGCACGAGGCCGCCAGACGGCCCGCGGCCGCCATGCCGGGGAAGGCGGTGGCCGGGTCGTAAAGCTTGATGTCCTCGGTGCGGGTCTCGGCCGCCTCCGCAGCCTGAACGAAATTGAGATTCATGGCGCCTATATCGGGGATTTGCGCAGCGCTTGCAACGCACCCTAGGACCGCGCCCGGACCGCGCGTCTTCAGACGCGCTTGTTTTTGGCTGATGCAAGCGAGCCTGCTGGCTCGCGGGCGCGTCTGGAGACGCGCGGTCCAACCCAAATCTATCCCCCAATCTATCCCCGCAAAAAAACCNNCACCGGCCCGGCGAAAGCGGGCCGTGCGCGAAAATCTATCCAACAGCGGAAAAGCCGATGGATACTGCGTGCATCTCCTGTCGGGAGGCTACCGGTCGACCAATAGCCGTTCAGTTCAGGAGACGCGGTTTGAACGCGAGTGCTTCGGCGAGCAAAA
>DPWD01000305.1:0-1378 GCA_003526465.1 Hyphomonadaceae bacterium | reverse complement strand
CCGGGCGCGGCTCGAACGCTTCACGTCCGCGCCGGTTGTACAAGACAGACCGCGCGGGGCGCGCTAAGCGCTTCCACCGCACTACCCTATTGAGCTCACGCGCCAAGCGCGCCCCGCTCTCCCGCCTTCGCTCGCGTCCACGAGCTTCGGCGGACAGGCCCGCCCTCGCGGGATTGGAAATGAGAAGCGAACCCGGAAACGCGAACGCGTTGTCCGGCGTTTGGCGTGCGCGCCACCCTATCCAGGTTGGAGCGCGCACCTCCCGGTGCGCCCGCGAGCCGGCAGGCTCGCTCTTCCCTGTAAGAAAAGAGCGCGCCAGGAGGTGCGTGCTCAGCGCCGGTGCTCCACTACGGTGCTTCGCGACGGTGCTACCCCGGATCCGCCGCCTCGTTCGGCGATTCGAGGTTGAACCAGAGCGCTGCCAGGTCTTCCGGATCGGTTTGGGCGGCGCCACGGGTGAGAATGCGAAGCATGAGTGTGGAAGGCCAATACTAGTGCCGCACCTCGCGGAAGGGGCCGAGCACCTCAATACAGGAATCCCGGAACGCGCTGTTCGCCGTTCCCAGCGCTTCAGCCGTGGCCATCAGTTGCTGCGTTTCCGGCGACAGTGGTTCTTGCGCTAGCACGCCGAGGAGCTCTTCAGCCCGCTCCAGCACGGTCCGCTGCGCTGCCGCAAGCGAATCTGGTCCATAGAAATCCAAAGTCGCGGCGCTCCTCATTGCGTCACTCGCGTCGTAGGCCGCCGTTACGGCGCGGTCCCACTCTTGTCGTTCAGCAGCGTCAATGGCGTCCCCCGCTAGGAAAAGCGTAGCGTTCGCGGTTGCAGCGGCCAAATACAAGGACACGCCGGAGGCTTTGATCCGCACGCACGCATTAATCCGCTCCGAGACAAGAGCAGCTTGCCGCTCCTGTTCCAGCGTTCGTTCCAAACTCTGCTGTGAGGATTGAAGAGCGAAGAGCGCCAACGCCGTGCTTGCGATCGCCGCAGCTGCGCTGACGACGCTAATTGTGGTGGCGATGGAGCCACCCCGCGACTGGTCGCGACCAGGTGGCGTGCGCTCACTCATTCTTGTGCATTACGCCCCGCGCCATTACGAAGCGCATGTTCATCAACGTCGCGACATCCGCGAGTGGATCGCCGTCGACAGCGATGAGGTCGGCGGAACTTCCCGTGGCGATGACGCCTGCTGTTCCGTTCAGCTGCAAATGATCGGCGGCGTTGACGGTCGCCATCTGGATTGCTTGCAGCGGGGTGAAGCCTGCTTCCACCAGTAATTGGAACTCGCGCGCGTTCATGCCGTGGGGCGAAACGCCAGAGTCGGTGCCATAGGCGATGCGCACGCCGGCCGCGCGCGCGCGGCGCGCCATGGCGACAAGC
>DPWD01000233.1 GCA_003526465.1 Hyphomonadaceae bacterium | reverse complement strand
AAAGGCGGGCTGAGCAACTCTCTATCGAAGCGCCGGTTATCGCCCCCGCTTCGCACTCGCGGGCGGCGGGGTTAGCTCCAGCTGCTCCGGCGGCGCGGGCAAGCGTGGGGCTGTCTCCAGTGGCGCGGCTGCTGCGATGTCGATGCCGGCGTCGCCGGCGCCGAGTTCCTTGAACTTGCGCGCCTGTGGCATGACCCGGCTCTCGACTGAACCCAAGAGCGCATTGTAGCGCGTCACGCTCTGCCCAATCGCGTCGCCGACTTTGCCCAGATGGTCGGCCATGATCGCCATGCGCCGGTACAATTCGCGGCCCAGTTCGGCGATTTCCTGTGCATTCTTGGCGCTTTGTTCCTGGCGCCAGCCATAAGCCACGGACTTCGCCAACGCCACCATCGTGCTCGGCGTGGTGATGATCACCTTCGACGCGAGCGCATCCTCGAACAAATTCGGATCGCGCTCGGCGGCGGCGGCGAGGAAATTTTCGCCCGGGACGAACAGCACCACGAAGTCCGCCGTGTCGGGCACGTGCTTCCAATAATCCTTTGACGCCAGGTTGCGCACATGCCCCTTCAGTTCGGCGGCGTGCTTTTTGAGGTGGGTTTCGCGTGCGGTCTCGTCGGCCGCCTCCATGGCGTCGAGATAACCCGAGAGCGCGACCTTCGAATCGACCACGATGCAGCGCCCGCCCGGCAAATTGATCACCACGTCAGGCCGTAGCCGCGCGCCTTCGCCGTCGGTGGTGGAGGCCTGCTCGATGAAATCGACTTGCGGGGAAAGCCCCGAGAGTTCGAGCACGTTGCGCAAAGTCTGCTCGCCCCAGCGGCCGCGCATTTTTGGCGACGCCTTCAGCGCGCTAAGCAATTGCGTCGTGGTCTTGTTGGTGGCGCCGACGGCGTCGACGATCTGGCGAACTTGCTCGCCGATGGCGGATTTGTCGCTGAGGCGGGCCTTGTCGAGCGCTTCAACGCTGGACGCCAGTTTCGCAAGCGCCTCCTGCGCCGGTGTCAGCGCTTCCTTCACGCCGCCCGCGGCGGCCGCTTTATGCTTCTCGAAAGTCTCGTTGGCGAGCGACATGAAGCTGCGCTGCGAGGCCTCCAACGCTTGCTGCGCAATCGCCAGGAAACGCGCTTCATCGGACTCAGAGCGCGCGCCGGAAGCAGCCTTGGCCGCCGCCAGTTCGCTGGCGAGGCGCGTGTTCTCGGCGCGCGCCTCCTTCAGTTCTCCCAGCGCCCGATCGCGCTCTGCCCTGATCGGCTCGACCCCGGCCGAGCGCTGCGCGAACCAAAGCGCCGCGGCGATGGCGGCGAGCGCAAGCAGAAGTAGGAGGATGGGCAGCGATTCGGTCATGGCGCCAGCATAGCAGCGGCTTGACCGGCGGCGAGCGCGGGCGCCTATTCCGAAACGATCCGCCAAGGAGCCACCCGTGACCCAAAGCAGAAAACCGGCGGCGCATGAACTTTCCATCACGCGCACGATCGAGGCGCCGCGCGCGAAAGTATGGCGGTGTTGGACCGAGCCCGACTTGTTGAAGCAATGGTATTGCCCCAAGCCCTGGTGCGTCTCGCATGTCGAACAGGACATCCGCCCCGGCGGCGCCAGCCTCGTGGTCATGAACGGCCCCAATGGCGAAGAAAACCGCTGGCCTGGGCAGTTCCTTGAGGTGCGCGAGGGCGAGCGCCTCGTCTTCACCGACGCTTTCGCCGGCGAGTGGCGCCCATCGGGCAAGCCGTTCATGGTCGGCTTCGTGGAACTCAGCGACTTGCCCGGGGGTAAAACCCAGATCGTCTGGGGCGCGCGCCATTGGAGCGAAGAAGACAAACAAGCCCATCTCACAATGGGGTTCGAGCAAGGCTGGAACGCGGCCGCCGATCAATTGAATGAACTGGCAAAGACACTCAGCTGAGGAGAAACATCATGGCCAGACCGCAACGCATTTCCACCTGCCTCTGGTTCAACGACAAGGGCGAGGAGGCGGCGAACTTCTACGTCTCGCTCTTGCCTAATTCGCGCATTGTGCATGTCAGCCGCTATGGGCCGGGCCAGCCGCTGCCGGAAGGCACGGCAATGCTCACGCGCTTCGAGCTTGAGGGCGTCTCATTTGCCACGCTCAATGGCGGGCCGATGTTTCCACTGAGCGAGGCGGTCTCCCTGGTCGTGCTGTGCGACACGCAAGCCGAACTTGATCGCCTGTGGAACGCGCTGATCGCCGATGGCGGCGCGGAAAGCATGTGCGGCTGGTGCAAGGATCGCTTCGGGCTATCGTGGCAAATGATCCCTTCACAGCTCGACGAGTGGATGGGTTCGTCCAACAGCGAAGGCATGGGCCGGCTGTGGGGCAAGCTGATGCAAATGCGCAAGATCGATATCGGTGTGCTGGACGCCGCGTTTCGTGGCGTGTGAAGGAGAAAGAAACATGACTTACATAGACGGTTACATCATCCCGGTGCTGAAATCGAACCGTGACGCCTACCTCGAAGCCGCGCGAATCGCTGCGCCGGTTTTCAAGGAGCATGGCGCATTGAAAGTGGTGGAGACTTGGGGCGACGATGTGCCCAAGGGTAAGACCACCGATTTTTACATGGCCGTGAAATGCACGGAGGAAGAAAACGTAGTGTTCTCCTGGATCGTCTGGCCCGACAAAGCCACGCGCGATGCGGGCATGGCCAAAGCCATGGCCGATCCGCGCATGCAGCCCGGCGCNNCCGATGCCGTTCGACGGCAAGCGTATGATCTTCGGCGGGTTTGAGGTGCTGCTGGAAGCGTAGGATTGTCGCGCGCCGCCGCGGCCTAATCCTCCCCCCGCGGTCGCGCGCGTTGCGCCTTGATATTGCCGCGCCGTACTTTGTGATCCACGCGGCGTTGCTTTTCCGCGCGCGGCACCCTGGTTTTGTGGCGCGGCTTTGGCCGGTGGCTGGCTTGTTCCACCAGCGCCACCAAGCGCGCCAGGGCGGCCTCGCGGTTGCG
>DPWD01000357.1 GCA_003526465.1 Hyphomonadaceae bacterium | reverse complement strand
TTCAACGAGGCCGACATGTCGGCGGTGATGGCGGCGCGGGCGAAATACAAGGACACATTCGAGAAGAAACATGGCGTGAAGCTCGGTTTCATGAGTTTCTTCGTGAAAGCCTGTATTGCCGCGCTGAAGGAAATTCCCAACGTCAATGCCGAGATCGACGGCGAGGAGATCATCTATAAAAATTTCTACGACATCGGCATCGCCGTCGGCACCGATCGCGGCCTGGTCGTGCCGGTGGTGCGCGACGCCGATCACAAATCGATGGCCGACATCGAGCGCGAGATCGCCGAGCTTGGCCTCAAGGCGCGCGACGGCCACCTGAAGCTCGAAGACCTGCAGGGCGCGACCTTCACCATCTCCAATGGCGGCATCTACGGTTCGCTGATGTCGACGCCGATCCTCAACGCCCCGCAATCGGGTATTCTCGGCATGCACAAAATCCAGGAGCGCCCGATCGTGGTCGACAAGCAGATCGCGATCCGCCCGATGATGTACCTCGCGCTCAGCTACGATCATCGCATCGTCGACGGCAAGGAGGCGGTGACCTTCCTGGTGCGCGTGAAAGAGGGGCTGGAGGATCCTGAGCGGATGCTGCTGGATTTGTGAGGCGCTCCTATTTTAGCGACGTTCCTTGTGCATCACAACCAGAGCCAGCCCGGTCGCGCTTACCAAACACCGGCGCGCCGACCGCGAGCAAGTTCGGCACGAAGTCTGGAAAGTCATATGCAGGGGCGTACCAAGCGAGCCCCGTCGCCGCGCCCCAAGCGCCGCAGAGTAAGCGCAGGCCACCGGGCATCGCTCGTAGCGTTCGATAAGCGCCCAATGCGAGCAAGAGCGCCGCCAGGATCGGTCCGAGGGCGCCGAACTCCGAAACGCCGCTCATGGTCAGCGAGGCCGCAATCGCTACCGCCGCAAGTGCCGCCATCCACGCGCTGATCTTGGCCATTAGCTTCTCCAAGAGGGCTGACTCCGCCCCGCAGGCTGTCTAGACTATCCCCATCCGCTCGGGGAGGGCGGAGGAGGGGACGAGCCATGACTACCATTCTGCGGATTGTCGCGATCCTGGCGCTGCTTGCCTTGGCGCTTATCGTTTGGGCGGCGGCGTTTGCGGTGGCGGCCACCATCGCGCCGCTGCCGATCGATGTCGGCGCCATCGTTGGCGCGGACAATCTTGAAGTCATCAAGAGCGTTAGCTGGCCGGAGGTCGTGCTCTGGGGAGGCGCGGGGCTGTTCTTCTTGATTTCGTCGATCCGGCTCATGCGCCGCACCCAGGCCTGGTTCATGTGGTTCATGGGCTTTGCCTGCCTGGTCGGGCGCTGGGTGCTGGGCCAAGGCGGGGTCGAGCAGGCGGTTTCCGCTGTGCAAGGCGTCGACGTCGGCGCTTATCTCAAGCCGGAGGATTTGCTGGGCGATGTCACCGCGCCGGAAGTGCAGGTGGGGCGGTTCGGCGTGCTGCTGCTCTTGGGCCTGATTGTGCTGATCGTGGACCTGGCCGACCGCGCGCATTGGAAGCGCGAGGAGGGCTAGGAAATTCCAACACGGCGGAGTACGTACGCCTCCCCTCGATCTTGGACTGAGCGCTGACGATGGATTTCCAGCGCCCCTCCCCCTTTGCGGGGGAGGTGGCGAGAGCATGCGAGCCGGAGGGGGTAACGGCGGCGCTCTCAAAGAGGGCGCGTCAGCGAACTCACCTACCACGGTGTTGACCCCCACCCCTACCCCTCCCCGCAAGGGGGAGGGGTTCGCGCTCCCGCTCAAACGAGCCACGCCGCACGAATTCCCCGCCGCGAAGCGCAAATGCGGTTGCCCTCGCCATCGACTCTGCGCGCGCCAGCGTTGCCGGGGAGGGCGTCGTCGGTCCATAAGCTCCGCACGATTCCAGCGGAGCATGCATGTACGATCTCGTCATTATCGGGGGCGGTCCCGGCGGCTACAATTGCGCCATTCGCGCCGGCCAGCTCGGCTTGAAAACCGCCATCGTCGAGAAGCGTGGCAAGCTCGGCGGCACGTGCTTGAACGTGGGTTGCATTCCCTCGAAGGCGCTCTTGCACGCCAGCGAATATTTCGAGGCCGCGAGCAAGACTTTTCCGTCCATGGGCGTGCGCGTGACCGGCGTTTCGCTCGATCTGCCGCAAATGCTGAAGCAGAAGGACGATTCCGTCGACGGCCTCACCAAGGGCGTCGAATTCCTGATGAAGAAAAACAAGGTGGACTACATCAAGGGCGCCGGGCGCATTGTGTCAGCCGGCAGCGTTGAAGTGACCGCCATCGACGGCGCCAAGCAGATGCTGGCTACCAAGAACATCGTCATCGCCACTGGCTCCGTGCCCACCGATCTGCCCGGCATCGCTATCGACGAGGAGCAGATCGTCACCTCAACCGGCGCGCTTTCGCTGCCGCAAGTTCCCCAGCGCATGGTTGTGGTCGGCGCCGGCGTCATTGGGCTTGAACTGGGTTCGGTGTGGCGCAGGCTCGGCGCCGATGTCACCGTGGTCGAGTTTCTCGACCGCATCACACCCGGGATGGACAGCGAAATTTCGACGACATTTCAGCGCGTGCTGAAGAAGCAGGGCATCAAGTTCGAACTCGGTCACAAGGTCGTCGGCGTGGAGCGCGCGGGCGCCGGGCTGCTGGTCTCCATCGAGCCAGCGAAGGGCGGCGCCGCGCGCACGCTGGAGGCCGATGTTGTGCTCGTCGCCATCGGAAGGAAGCCCTTCACCGCCAATCTTGGTCTTGAAAGCGTCGGCGTGCGCATGGATGCGCGCGGCTTTGTCGAGACCGACCATTTCAAGACCAATGTCGCGGGCATTTACGCTATCGGCGATTGCACGCTCGGGCCCATGCTTGCGCACAAGGCCGAGGAGGAGGGGATCGCGGTGGCGCAGATGCTCGCCGGCAAATGGGGCCACGTGAATTACGACGCGATCCCGAACGTGATCTACACCGACCCGGAAGTCGCCTGCATCGGCAAGAGCGAGGAAGAACTGAAGGCCGCGGGCGTCGAGTACAAAGTCGGCAAGTTCCCGTTCATGGCCAATTCGCGCGCCCGCACCAATCACGAGACCGAAGGTTTTGTGAAAGTGCTGGAGGATGTCGCCAACAAGCGCGTCGTCGGCGTGCACATGCTGGGCTCTGGCGTAGGCGAAATGACCGGTGAAATAGCGGTGGCCATGGAGTTCGGCGCCAGCGCCGAAGACATCGCCCGAACCTGCCACGCGCATCCCACCATGTCCGAGGCCATCCGTGAAGCAGCTAAGGGCGTGGATGGATGGACGATGCAGGCGTAAGTGACGACGATCCCGCGGTGCGGCTGCGCGTGCTGCAGAAGCTTGCGGAGGGGCTGCACACCCGTCCTCGCATTTGAAAACAGTGAGCGAGCTTCTCCGCGGCGCGGGTGGGCAGCGTCCCTCCCCCCTTGCGGGGGAGGTGGCGAGCGCATGCGAACCGGAGGGGGTAACGGCGGCGCTCTCTCGGGGTGAGTCACGACAGCGCGAACTCCCCGCTTACGGCGCTGCACCCCCACCCCCTACCCCCTCCCCGCAAGGGG
>DPWD01000401.1:677-2556 GCA_003526465.1 Hyphomonadaceae bacterium | reverse complement strand
GCAGCGGTGCACGGCCTTGGGCTCGTCGGCAGCCGCGTCGAGCATGGCGACGGCGGCGCGCAACTCGCCCGCCAGCGCGCTACGCAAGTCAAAACCCAGCGGTGATCGCATTCTCCGACGCCCCAACCGCGCTACCCCAGCGGGTTGCTCACAATCTTCTTGAGCGTTCCCGAAAATGCAAGCAACGGAATTTCGTTCTGCCGGATCAGCCCGCGCGCGAATATGAGCGAGCGTCCCGCGCGCAATACTTCGCCTTCCGCCTCGACCATGCGGTCGAGGCCGCCGGCGCTGAGGAATTCGCAATTGCACGTGATGGTCACCGCGCTGGCGCCCGCTAGTGCGTTGTGCGCTATCGCAAAAAGCGCGAAGTCCGCGAAACTCATCAGCGCCCCGCCGTGAATGGCGCCGCTATTGTTGAGGTGGTCGCGGCGGGGCTGGAATGCGCAGCGCACCTTGCCCGCCTCGACACGAAAGCAGAACGGCCCTATTGCGGTTTCGTAAGGATCGGCGCCCTTGCTCCAGGTCGTCCAGCCCGCGAAAGGACCGTCAGCAAGGATGACCGGGTTTCCCGCATTTGGGGGCGAGGCGTTTTCGCCCATTGCGCGCTCCTGTGCTGCAGCCCCGGTGCTGGCATGCTAAGGGGCCTGCGGCAAGGTTGGTTCTCGATGCGATTGTTGTTGGCGATCAGCTTTTGTTTCGTTCTCGCGCAGTGCGCTGGCGATGAGGAAGCGCGTTTTCAACCAGGGGTGTCGCCAACCGCGGTGGCGATAATCGGCGTGGCGGAATCTTCGGACGAACGCGAGCCGAGCTTTTCCTTGTTATGGCGTAAGTTGGACGAGCAGGGGCGCTTCACTGAGTACGGCGACCGCAGAGTGGTCGATGCGCGCACGAATTCCGGCAACTCGATCCGGATTGATGGCATCCCCGGGGAATTCGTGGCCGTGGAGATCGAGCCCGGAACCTATGGGCTCGATAGTGCGTTCGCGATATTGCGCGAGGATCGGATCAATTATTTCGCCCAAGGCGTGCTAACCGGACCGGAACGCCCGGCGTTCGAGGTAGGGCCTGGCGAGGCTGTCTATCTCGGTATTTGGGAGCTCAATCTGGATGCGTTGCAGCGGGCGCAAGCGCGATTGTGGCGGCTCGATCAAGCCGACTTGCGCGCAGTGGAGGCCGTTGCGGGTTACGGGCAATTGCGGTTGCGCGAGACCCATGTGCGCTCGGTTGCGTGCGCGCCGCACCGGCTCGGCAACATGTCGCAAAGGCAGGTGTGCTGAGCGAGCCCCTCGAAGAGCTGGTCGCCGAAATCCGCGCCTGCCGGCATTGCGCGGCGCACTTGCCGAACGAGCCCCGGCCGGTGGTGTGGGTGCATCCCGAGGCGCGCATCCTGATCGCTGGCCAAGCGCCCGGCCGGCTGGTCCACGAAACCGGCATCCCCTGGAACGACCCATCGGGGGATCGGCTCCGTGGTTGGCTCGGCATGGACCGGGCAACCTTTTATGACCAACGCAAGATCGCGGTGGCGGCGATGGGGTTCTGCTTTCCGGGAACCATCAACGGCGCCGATCTGCCCCCGCGCCCGGAATGCGCGCCCTTGTGGCGCCCGCGCTTGCTGCCTCTGTTGAAGAATGTGCGGCTGACGCTGCTGGTGGGCCTCTTCGCGCAGCGCTATCATCTGGGCAAAGCGGTGAAGCCGACGCTGGGGGAGACGGTGCGCGCCTGGCGCGACTATCCTGCTGACGTACTGCCTCTGCCGCATCCTTCGTGGCGGAACTCGGCATGGCTCAAGCGCAATCCTTGGTTCGAGGCGGAACTGGTTCCCGAATTGCGTGCGCGGGTGGGCGCTGTGCTGCGCGCCTCCCCCTCCCCGTGAGGGGAG
>DPWD01000401.1:0-555 GCA_003526465.1 Hyphomonadaceae bacterium | reverse complement strand
GGAGGGGGAGCATTGTTGCTCGCGTTGCTGCTCGCTGCCTGCGTGCCCACGATCCAACAAGCCCGCCAGCCGCTTGCTGAGTTTCAGGGGCCGCGTTTCGATGTCGCGGCGGAGCGCTTCATCTCTTTCGACGGCGCCGAACTCGGCCTTTCCGCTTGGCGGCCCGCGGCAGACCAGGAAACCTCGGCGGTGATTATCGCGCTGCACGGCATGAACGATTACGGCAATGCCTTCTATCTCGCGGGCCCTTGGTTCGCCGAGCGCGGCGTGGCGTTCTACGCTTATGACCAGCGCGGTTTCGGGCGCTCACCGAGCCGCGGTGTCTGGGCCGGCGAGCGGCTGATGAGCGAAGATCTGCGCACCGCGATTGCGGTGGCGCGTCGCGCACACCCGAATGCGGCGGTGACTGTGCTCGGCGACAGCATGGGCTCGGCAGCGGCAATGGCGACCCTTGGCGCGGAGAATGCGCCGCAAATCGATCGCCTCGTGCTGGCCGCGCCCGGCGTCTGGGGATGGTCGACGCTGCCCGATGCTTATGCGCTCACGCTCTGGGTG
>DPWD01000270.1:1178-3077 GCA_003526465.1 Hyphomonadaceae bacterium | reverse complement strand
TGGATCGAACTCGGTGAGATCGACGCTCCGCACCTTCGGATGCGCGCAACTGAGGCGTGTGGCTTGGAAGAAGTCCTGCGGGCTGACCCCGCCGGGGCGCGCTCCCGGCGCGCCCGGCATGCAGCCGCGCTCGATCACATCGATGTCGAAATCGACATGAATTACATCAACGCGAGCAGCCAACTTGTCCAGCGCTTCCTCGATGGCAAAGACGCCATGCTCGCGCCAGTGCATCGAGTCATAGATCATGATCCCAGCGGCCTTCGCCTTCTCATGCGCCTTCTTGGTGTTGGCGAACGGCAAGAGCCCTATCTGGGCGATGTACGCGCCCGGCATGCCGTCTTCCAGCAGCGCCTGCACCGGATTGCCGTTGGTGAGCCCGCNNTCGAAATGCGCATCGAGCGTGAGCAAGCCCACGCGTTGCAGCGTCGGATCGAGCGCATGCACCGCCGGGCGCGTGATCGCGTTGTTGCCGCCGAGCAGAAGCGTGAGCTGGTGCGCCCGCAAAAGCGGCGCAAGCTTCTCCACGATTGGCGCCAGCGCTTCCGCGGGATTTGTGCCGTCGAGCCCGACGTCGCCAGCATCGAATACCCGCAACGCCGAAAGGTCGGTCTCCGTCTCCAGATCGTACACGCTCATCCGCTTCATCGCCGCGCGCACGGCGGCGGGCGCGAGATCGCAGCGGCCTGGGGTTATCGAGCCCAAACCCAGCGGCGCGCCGAGCAGAGCGACCGGCGCGGAAGCGTCGTCGCAGAGCAGGTCCGCGGCGGAGAACCAGGAATTGCAGTCGGAATCTCGCATGGCGCTATTATGAACCGCAGGCCACCCCGCCGGCTAGCGCCGTCAGGAAACAGGTTGCGCGAGCGTGATGCCGGTAACGATCAGAACTTGTGCGGTCGCGTAACTCCACCATACCACAGGCGCGGTGATGCGGCGCGCGGGCGCGTCGGCGGACAGCCGGAAAAGCTCCACCGCCAACACGAAATCGCTGACCAGGAATGAAACCGCGCCGAGCATCGCCGGCCAGCCCGCCCANNGTAATGGCGAGCGAATAGGGCACAACGCCCAACGCCATCCAGCCCAGCTTTGGCGCCATCCAAATCAGGAATCCCAAGCTCGTCGCGACGATGAGCGCCATCGCCGCGTAACGCGGCCAGTGCGGGCTCCCATCGGGGGCGGCAAACCAAAGCCCCATGAAGATCAGGAAATATGCGAGCTGCGCGGCCAGGAAGGCGAGGATGCCGAGCGGGACCAGCCATTTCTTGTCGTAGGCCAGGAACAGATCGCCGAAAGCCGAGGCCGCCAACGCGGCGAAGAGGAAGGGGTGCGCGCCGGCGTTCGAGAACGCAATTGTCAGTGCGCCCATGAACGCGGTCTTGAGCGCCGCGCCGATGAGGCTCGGGGGCCGCCCAACAAAGAACAATCCGTACGCAACCGCCGCCAGTGCGCCTAAAGCACACAGCGCCCAAAACGTCGCACCGAAGACCATTGGCCCGCCCCTCGCTTCAAGCATACATCAGAGCAAGTTTGGCGCGATAGCGGAAGGGGCTGGTTGCGTTCGCCCGCCTCCGCGCTAGAACCCGCGCGAAGGAGTGAGTTCATGCGGCTTTCAGCGGATGTTGCGGCGGTGGTCACTGGCGGCGCGTCGGGGCTTGGCAAGGCCACGGCTGGGAAATTGCGCGCCGAAGGCGTCAAGGTGGCGATCTTCGACCGCGACGAGGAGCGGGGCAGGGAAGTCGCCGCTGAACTCGGCGCGACCTTCTGCAAGGTCGACGTGACCAGCGATGAAAGCGTGGACGCGGGCTTCGCCGCCGCCCGCAAGGCCAACGGCCAGGAGCGCATCCTGGTGAATTGCGCCGGCGTCGGCAACGCCGCAAAGACCGCGAGCCGCGCCAAGGA
>DPWD01000270.1:193-997 GCA_003526465.1 Hyphomonadaceae bacterium | reverse complement strand
TTGCCGATCGCGCGCGATCTCTCGGGCGAAGGCATCCGCGTCAACACCATATTGCCCGGCATCTTCGAAACGCCTTTGCTGATGGGCCTTCCAGACAAGGTGCGGGAGGCGCTCGCGGCATCCGTGCCGTTTCCGAAACGGCTTGGGGCGCCTGAGGATTACGCGTCGCTGGCGCTCGAAATGTTGAGAAATCCTTATTTCAACGGCGAAGACGTGCGTCTGGATGGCGCTATCCGCATGGGCCTGCGGTAAGCGGCAATTCTCGGAATCGTGCGAAACGCCGCGAAAACAGCGAGTTTTTTCGCAACACACCACCGTCGCTGCGACAGAGATCGCCGATAAACCGCAGTTTTTCCGTTGCGACTCGCCGCGCATCATGCCAGGGAGTGCGCCGCGCCGTGCCAAAATCCGCGAAAAACAAGGCTTTTCGAGGATTTCTGGAGAGGGACGGCTACGCTCCGGCAAGGTTTAGAACGCTAGATAAATTTTGAAGAAGGAAAAGAAAATGGCCCGTAAGGCAATGAAGAAGGCAGTGAAGAAGGCGCCGGCTCGCAAGAAGGCCGCGGCGAAGAAGACGGCAGCGCCGGTATCCAAGCCCGTGCGCGTGACCGCCGCCGCCGGCAAGACCATCACCGCTTCGGCGCTGCTGCAAGCGATCGCCGATCATAACGGCGTCAAGAAGTCCGAAGCCAAGGCGTTCATCGAAGGCTATTTCGACGTTGTGCGCGCGCACGTCCTCAAGGGCGTGAAGGTGAAGATCGGCGATCTCGGCATGATCCTGATCCGCGCCCGCAAGGCGCGCAT
>DPWD01000270.1:0-183 GCA_003526465.1 Hyphomonadaceae bacterium | reverse complement strand
TTCCGCCAATCGGCGGTGATGAAGGCGGCCGTGATGGGCGGACGCTAAGAGCTGCATTGAAGTAAGAACGTAACGAGACGGCCGGCGGCTACGAACGCCGGCCGTTTTCGTTTGCGGCGCAGGTGTCGAGCGTAGCGAAGCGAAGGGGGTAAGCGCGAGCCCGATCTTGGACCGCCGGCGTCC
>DPWD01000371.1 GCA_003526465.1 Hyphomonadaceae bacterium | reverse complement strand
CGCCCACGGATCGCGCACTTCGAGGCCCTCGGGAAGCGCTTGCGCGGTAGGCGGCGTTTGTTGCGGCGCTTGAGCTGGCCCGCAGGCGGCTGCGAGCGCGAGAAATGCAAGGGCGATCAGTTTTTTCATGGGCGCAGTCTAGGCGTCGCTGGGCTTGCGGTTCACGCGGCGCGGTGACGCACGCAGCGCATGGACGCCAGCGGCGATTGCCGCCATAAGTGCCCGAAAATCCCCCTTGGAGGCCTCGATGCGCGCGATTTCCCATTTCATCAACGCCAAGCCGGTGAGTGAGGCCGCGCGCAAGGGCCAGGTGTTCAACCCGAACACTGGCGCGGTGCAAGCGGAAGTAATGTTCTCGACCGCCAAGACCGTGGACGCAGCTGTTGCCGCCGCCGCGAAAGCGTTTCCCGGCTGGGCCGCCACCAATCCGCAGCGGCGCGCGCGCGTCATGTTTGCGTTCAAGGCTCTCGTTGAGAAGCACATGGACGAATTGGCGCTGCTGCTCTCGTCCGAGCACGGCAAGGTGATCGCGGACTCAAAAGGCGATATTCAGCGCGGCCTTGAAGTGATCGAGTTTGCCTGCGGCATTCCGCATGCGCTCAAAGGCGAATACACCGAGGGCGCGGGGCCGGGCATCGATGTGTATTCGATGCGGCAACCCTTGGGCGTGGTTGCCGGCATTACGCCGTTCAATTTTCCGGCCATGATCCCGATGTGGATGTTCGGAATCGCCATCGCTTGCGGCAATACGTTTATCCTGAAGCCGAGCGAAAAGGACCCGAGCGTTCCCGTGCGGCTTGCCGAACTGATGATGGAAGCGGGCGCGCCGGAAGGTGTGCTCAATGTCGTGCATGGCGACAAGGAAGCCGTGGACGCGATCTTAGCGCATCCCGAAATCAGAGCGATCAGCTTCGTCGGCTCCTCCGATATCGCGCATTACATTTATTCGCACGGAACCGCGAACGGAAAGCGTGTGCAGGCCATGGGCGGCGCCAAAAACCACGGCGTGGTGCTGCCCGATGCCGATCTCGATCAGGTGGTGAAGGATTTGGTCGGCGCCGCTTATGGCAGCGCGGGCGAGCGCTGCATGGCGCTGCCGGTGGTCGTGCCGGTGGGCAAGAAAACAGCGGACAATCTGCGCGAGCGGCTTTTGCCGGAGATCGAGCGCTTGAAGGTCGGCATTTCCACCGATCCGGAGGCGCAATACGGCCCGGTGGTGAGCGCGGCGCACAAGGCCAAGATCGAGAACTATATCGGCATCGGCGCGGAAGAGGGCGCGGAACTTGTACGCGACGGCCGCGGCTTCAAGCTGCAGGGCTACGAGGAGGGGTTTTTCGTCGGCCCGTCGCTGTTCGACAAAGTCACCACCAAGATGCGCACCTACCAGGAAGAAATCTTCGGGCCGGTGCTGCAGATCGTGCGCGCCGAGAGCTTCGAGGAAGCGCTGGCACTACCGAGCCAGCACCAATACGGCAATGGCGTCGCTATCTTCACCCGCAACGGCCGCGCCGCGCGCGAGTTTGCGCAACGCGTGAATGTCGGCATGGTCGGCATCAACGTTCCGATCCCGGTGCCGGTGGCGTACCACACTTTCGGCGGCTGGAAGCGCAGCGCGTTCGGGGACACCAACCAGCACGGCATGGAAGGGGTGAAGTTCTGGACGAAGGTGAAAACGGTGACCGCCCGCTGGCCGGAGGGGGATGTCGGGGATCAGAGTTTCGTGATTCCGACGATGCGGTAATGGCATGTCGTTGGAGGGAGTATTCGCGCTGCTAGTACCCGTCGCGGCGTTGCTCTACGCGGGAGGACCTCTGCTGCCGCTAATCGCCTTAGCGCGGCGAGGAGAGTGGCTCCTTGCGAGCGTCTTGGCGGTGGTTTTCTATGTGCTTCCGCCCATGTTGGTGTTCTTGGCCTTTGGTTTCATAAACTTGTCAGGATCGTTCACCGAGTTGGCTTACCTGCTCGTGTTTGGACCCGCTGTCACGGCGGTTATCTCGGTGGTCCTTCTTTTCCTGGTCTACATGCAGTTGTGGAGATCTGAATTGGTGCGGCGCGGGAGATTGATTTGACCGATCTCCCCACCTCCCTCTCCCGCAGCCTAGCTTCGCACGCGCTGCCACCTCGCCCCCGCGAGGGGGAGAGGTCGGTTCGAGCTTGCTCGAACCGGGTGAGGGGGCGAGGCGCGGAACGGAGCGCTACATTGACGGTGCGCCGTGTTCTGATGGACTCCCCCTCATCCGGCGCTTCGCGCCACCTTCTCCCCCTCGCGGGGGCGAAGGGAGGCGCCGCATGACCGACCTCCTCGCCTCCCTCTCCTCCGGTCTCGCCACGTTCACGCTGAACCGGCCGGAAGCGCTGCATGCGCTCAACACAGGCATGTGCCGCTCCATGATCGCGGCGCTTCTCGCGTGGCGCGACGATGTGAGCGTGCGCGCGATCCTGATCGAGCACGCGCCGGGCACGCGCGGGTTTTGCGCTGGCGGGGATATCCGCATGCTGGCGGAGAGCGGCAAGGGCGATGGGCGCGAGGCGCGCGAGTTTTTCTTTACCGAGTATCGGTTGAACCATTTGCTGTTCACGTACAACAAGCCGGTGATCGCGGTCATGGATGGCGTGACCATGGGCGGCGGCGTTGGCATTTCCATGCCGGCGCGCTTCCGCATCGTCACCGAGAACACGACTTACGCCATGCCGGAAACCGGCATCGGCCTGTTTCCCGATGTCGGCGGCGGCTGGTATCTGCAGCGCTTGCCCGGGCAGATCGGCATGTGGCTCGCGCTTACTGGCGCGCGGCTGAAGGCGGCCGATTGCTTGATCGCGGGCGTGGCGACGCATTTTGTGGAGGCGGGGAAGGTTGCGGAGCTGAAGCAAGCACTGCGCGAACCCCCGCCCCCTGGCGGGGCGG
>DPWD01000328.1:3460-3917 GCA_003526465.1 Hyphomonadaceae bacterium | reverse complement strand
GCTCCCCCGCTTGCGGGGGAGCACAGCATCACCGCGCCATGCGCGCGATGCGTTCGAGTTCGGCCTCGACCCGCGATTCCACGATCGCCGGCAGGTGGTGGTCCAGCCAATCTTTCAGCATCGGTTTCAGCAGCTCGCGCACCACGCCCTCGATGGTTTGGCCGGGGGTGTCGGCGATGCGCAATGTTCCAGCTAAGCGTGCGAGCGAGCCGGCGGCGGCGGACGCTGTTGGCGGAGAAATGATCGGATCGGCGGGCGCGGCAGGTGCTGCGGGCGCTACCATCGGCGCGGGCGGCGGCTCTGGCGCGGCCTCGAATACGATGTCGTCGTCAGGCTCAAGCTCCGCCTCCTCGGCCACGGTCAGATCGAGCACCGGCTCCGGCGCGGCCGGCGCTTGTTCCTCCTCGGAGATGATCCGGCGAATCGACGCCAGAATTTCTTCCATTGAAGGTTCGGC
>DPWD01000328.1:0-3444 GCA_003526465.1 Hyphomonadaceae bacterium | reverse complement strand
ACGATACGCATCGCCCCGATTCCAGTCCATCTGCGGAATCGGAAGCAACAGAGCATGTGGGCGAGGGTCGCTAAGAGAATCTTAAAGGGCGCGCTTGTTGCGCAGTCAGAACGCAAACGCTGGCGGACGTTCAAGTCCGGCAACGACCGGAGGCGCTGCGTCGAACGCGGTTGTGTACGCGCACTTCTCGCCCGAGCGGGTGTAGATGCGCGCGGCGCCGGCAGCGCCTTCGCGCACGATGACGCCCAGCCGCCCGCCCGGCGCCAATTGCGCGAGCCACGCATCGGGGACGATTTCAGCGGCGCCGTTCAGCATGATGAGATCGTACGGCGCCTCGTCGGGCCATCCGGCGGCGGCATTTGTCGAAACCGTCTTGGCGTTCTTGACGCCAACCGATTCCAGAGCCGCGCGCGCCGCGAACGATAGATCGCNNGGATCGAGGGTCACCACGAACCGACAGCAAGCAGAAAGCACCGCCGCGCCATAGCCGGTGGCGCCGGCAATCTCGAGCGCGCGCTCGTGCGCTTTTGGATTAAGCGCCTGCACCAGCTTGGCGAGATCGCGCGGGCGCAGCAGCGTCCGCCCAGCCGCGGCCTCGGCCTCGATGTCGGCATAAGCCAAAGCGCGCTTGTGGGCTGGCAGGAAACGCTCGCGCGGCACCGCGCGCATAGCGCCAAGCACGCGCGTATCGGTTACATCGCTGGTGCGCACCTGGGTTTCGACCATGAGATCGCGAACGCGGGCGTAGTCCATTGCCTATCTCCTGGCGCGGGGGTTAAGCCGCACCGACGCTTGCCGCAAGCCCCGCCGGAAATCCAGTCTGGGGCAAACGCGTCATGATGCGGACGTGCAGATCTTCGAGGTGGAGATTTGCGGTCACCTCAAAGCCGTGGCGCTGATAGAGCGCGACATTTCGCTCCGTTGTCGCCTCAAGGATCGCAGTCGCTTCCGCGGCGTCCAGCGGCGCCAAAGTCGCCTTCAGCATAGCCGAACCCACGCCCCGCCCCTGCGCGCTCGGCGCCACGCCGAGGAACACCAGATGCGCGTGCGGTTCGCGCGGATGCAGCGCGTCGAGCTTTTCGCCCAGCGCAAGGCCGCGCAGCGAACCACGCACGCCCGCCACAGCGAATAAAAGCGGCGCCATCGCCACCTGCTGCAGCGGAGAAAAATCATAAGCCTTGAGCCCAAGGCCCAACCAGATCGCGGCCCCCAAAGCCGCACCATCAGCCTCGGCGATCCAAAGACCGCGCTCGGGGTGAACAACATCGCGCACCGCCGCCGCGAAGAAGCGGGCGCGGGCGCGCTCCTTCGCCGCGCCCTGCTGCAGCCAGTAATTCAGCCCCGCTTCATCCGCGAAAGCATCTGTCAGGATCGAGGCGACGACGCCCTCCTCTCCCGCGCGCGCTGGCCGCACATTGGGCGGAGCGCTCATATTTTCTCGGATATGCGGATCGCTGCGCGGCAGCCGAAGCGGATCAGCGCCGAAATCACCGGGTACCCCGGCGCATCGCGCGCGCCTTGTTCGATCGCTGTTTCCTTGTGGGCGATTTCGTCGGCGCGAAATTTGTCGACCACGCGCTGCAGCGGAGCATCGACGCCCTCAAGCGCCTCGCTTTGGCGCGCGTAATGCTCCTCGATTACTTCTTCCACCGCCTCGGTGCAGGCGTGCGCGGCGCTTTCGCCCATCAGCGCGGTGGCAGCGCCCAAGCCGAACGCGGCGACACGCCAGAGCGGCGCCATCAGGGTCGGGCGTACGCCGCGTTCGGCGATCAAGCGGTCGAAGGTGCGCAGATGCTCAGCTTCGCCCGCTTCCATCTCCGCGATAATGCGCGCGGCATGCGCCTTGCCCTCGATGCGATCGAATACAGCGCGCTGGCCGCGATAGATCTGCACCGCTGCGAATTCGCCGGCGTGATCGACGCGGATCATCTCTTCCAGCAGCCGCTCGCGCGCGCCAAGCCCTGGCATCGGCGGCGCGCTCACGATCTACGCTCCGGCAGGAGCGATACCGCAAAGCTCGCCAACGCCGCCGCGAGCGACACGAGAAAATTGTATCCCGCCATCGATATGCCGAACATCGACCAAGCGATCTCGTCGCACGCGGGAATATCGATGGGCTTATCTCCCAGGGCGTTGAAGTCCAGCGCGCCCACATTGGCGCCGCCCGCCGCGCATTGGTAAATCACCCAGTGCTGCTCCACCGCAACATGAAACAACCCCTGCCCGGCGCTGCCCAGCAGGACAAGCCCAATCAACCCAGCCGCCCAGCGCGCGAAACCAGGGCGAAAGCGCAGCGCTAGCAACATCAGCAGCGAAAGCCCAACCACGCCCCAGTGCCAGTTACGCTGATCCAGACACAACGGACACGGCTGCAAACCGCCGAAGCGCTGAAACGCATGCGCCGCCGCCAGCATGGCGCCGGAAAGGAGAAACGTCAGCAGCGGCCAGGTGGGGAGGAAGCGGTGCATTGCCTCAATCCTGAAAAACACGCGACACCGCCAATATGGACCGCCGGCGCCCTCGCCGGCATACGGTGCTGCAAACACAACCGGCGTCCGCGCGGTAGCCGGCGCCGGTGCCGGCGAGGGCGCCGGCGGTCCATATTACCGGCGCGCCGTGCCTAACCGGGAAGCATTGCCGCCCAACTTGGGCATGTCTGCGCCGATCCGTGACCCAGAACTGTCCACGCCACGGCCGCGACAATAACAGCGAGAACCCCCAACATCACGAGGCCTAATCGTCGCTCCATGATCGGCGCGATCTGCGGGCCGAAACGGTGAAACAGCCACGCCACCAAGGCGAAGCGCGCGCCGCGCGTGACAATTGATGCGGCAACAAACACCCAAATCGGAAACATCCCTAAACCGGACGCAATCGTTATCAGTTTATACGGAACCGGCGTTAGGCCCTTCGCCAAAATAATGAACAGACCCCAGCAGGCGAACGCGACCTGAAAGGCATCGAGTTGCCCCTTGAAGACATCAAATTGCAGCAACCAGCCCCTCAAGAAGTGCCCGAGCAGGTATCCAAAAACACCCCCCAGCACCGAGGCCACCGTGCAGGTGAGCGCATAGCGCCACCACTTGCTCGGCTCGGCCGCCGCCATGGGCCCGAGCAGCAAATCCGGCGGCAATGGAAAGAACGAGCTCTCCGCGAACGATATGCCAAACAACGCCCGCTCCGCATTGGGGCTGCGGGCGAGCGCGAGAGTGCGGGATTTCACGTCCGTGAGCATGCCAGCGCCTTTATCTGGTGCCGCCAGAGGGACTCGAANNCTACCAGCTGAGCTATGGCGGCGTAGCGGCTTCTTTGCCAGACGCGGCGGTGATGTAAATGCCTGGGTGGCGAACGCGAGCAGCAAGCAGCCTCTTGGGCTCGCTTTCCGGCGTCAGCGCCGCGCAGCGGGGCGGGCGCGGCGCTGCGCGGGCTTGGCTTCCAGGGCGG